>NZ_JBFBBY010000009.1:0-104915 GCF_040682875.1 Amycolatopsis sp. NPDC051071
GCCGCACTACGCCACAACGCCCGCGACTTCACCCGACCACTAACACTACTCGGAATCACCCACTGACCAGCCACAACGACTTTGCCGGGGCCCTGCGCTAGGCGCAAGGAAGGGGGCCTTCATGTACTTCAAAAGGAAGCAGTTTTAGCAGACTGGCAGGTTCACATGGTGTGGAACTTCTTGCCGGTCAGAGTGCCGAGGAAACGCTGGAACATGCTCAGCGGCGACGAGTCGACGCCTGCCAGAGCCGGAACCTGCGCGGTCGGCATCGCCGGGGTGCTGTTCACGACGGGCAGGGTGCCCGCGGTGGGCAGCTGCACCGGCAGCTTGCCTTCGGTCGGGAGCTGCACCGGCAGCTTGCCCGCGGCGGGCAGCTGACCAACGGGGAGCTTGCCCGCGGCAGGCAACTGGCCCACGGGGAGCTTGCCCGCGGCAGGCAACTGGCCCACGGGGAGCTGGCCAACCGGCAGCTGACCGACGAGGAGCTTGCCCGCAGCGGGCAGCTGGCCAACAGGCAGCTGACCAATGGGCAGCTGACCCACGGCCGGGAGGTCCACGGGGAGCTTGCCCGCGGCAGGCAGCTGACCGACAGGCAGCTGACCAATAGGCAGCTGACCCACGGCCGGGAGGTCCACCGGCAGGCCACCGGCGATCGGCAGCGAGGTCACCGACGGGAGCGACGGCAGCTGCGAGATCTTCGGGGCGTCCGCACGGCCCTGGCCCGGCAGCGCCGGGGTGCCGGGCAGCGCCGGGACACCCGGCAGGGCCGAGGTGCCGGGCAGCGCCGAGACACCCGGCAGCGCCGGGGTGCCAGGCAGCGCGGGCAGGGCCGACTTCGGCAGCTGGGCCGGGATGGCACCCACCTGCTTGAGGGCGGTCAGACCGGCCGTGAGGCCACCGAGCTGGGGACCGTCGGCGCGGGCGCCACCGATCGCCGGGGTGGTCGGCAGGGCGCCGGCACCGTTCAGCGACGGCACCGCGAGAGCGCCGAAGGGCAGCGTGGGGAGCGCGTCGATCGGCATCTCCGAACCGACCGAGTCGGTGAAGGCGCGGGTGTAGTCCTCGTCGTTGACCTCGGTGTCGTCGGTGGAGTTCTCGTCCGCGACGGCCAGCACCGGCATCTCGAACTCGTTCACCGGGATCACGAAGATGAACGGGCGGTGGAGGTTGAACCCGGAAAGGGCCTCTCCGTTGCCGTCCGTGATGCTGTCGCCGCCGGCCTGGCCGTCGATGACGCTTTCCGCGTTCGTCTTGGAGGCGCCGCCGACCGCCGCGATGGCGTCGCCGAACACCTCCGGGTCGGCCGCGGCCGGGATGTCGAGGATGTTGCCCGAGAGCGACCCGTCGAGGCCGGAGGTCTCGACGTCGCCGCCCGAAAGGGCGTCGACAGTGTTGGAGCCCTCGGCGTCCGCGAGGCCCGCGGCCGCGACCGCGTCGTGCGTGACGGGCGTGATCGGCAGCGCCTGCGCGCCGATGATGTTGCCCGCGACCGCGCCGTTGTCACCGTTGGTGGTGGCGTCGCCGCCGGCCTCCGACATGACGTCGCTGACGCTGTCGCCCTTGGCGATACCCGCGCCCGCGACACCGAGACCGGTCACCGGCACCGCGCCGCCGACCGGCGTCTGGACGATGTTGCCTGCCAGCGCGCCGTCCGCACCGTTGGCGGTGGCGTCGCCACCGGCCGACGAGTCGGTGAGGTTCGTGCCCTTGCCCGACGCGATTCCGCCCAGCACCGCGGCGAAGTTGTGCCCCTGGACCGGCAGGGAGACCGGCCCGTAGACCAGGTTGCCCGCACCCGCGCCACCGTCACCGGTCGCGTGGACGTCGCCGCCCGCGTTGGAGGTGGTGTCACCGTCGGCGGCACCGTGGCCCTGACCGATGAACGCGGCACCGATCCCGAACAACTGCACCGGCAGCGAAGCCGGCGTGGTGGCCAGGTTGGAGCTGAGGAAGCCGTTGTCGTCGGCGGTGTTCCCGCCGCCGCCGCCGGAGACGACCTTGGTCTCGTCGGCCGAGCCGGAGCCCTGGCCGATGAACGAGCCACCGACGCCGAAGACCTCGGCCGGAACCGCGGCCGGGACCTGGACGATGTTGCCGGAGCCGGACGAGTCGTCGCCCGTGGTGCCGTCGTAGCCGCCGGCGGTCACGGTCTTGGTCTCGGTCGCCTCGGCGGCGGCCTGACCGATGTGCGATGCACCGACGCCGTAGACCTCGGGGGCCAGCGCGGCCTGGGTGTTGACGATGTTGCCCGCGAGGGTGGAGTCGTCACCGGTGGTGTGGCTGCCGTTGCCGGCGTTCGCGTCGACGGTGTTCTCGCACGACGTGGCGGTGGAGTTGCCGATGTAGGTGCCCGCGATGCAGGTCACCTCGGCGGGGGCGGCCACGGCCGGGTCGACGATGTTGCCGCCACCGGTGGCACCTTCGCCCTCGCTGCTGACGAACCCGCCGGCGTCGACGGCGCTCGACTGGCTGGTGCCGCCGTCCTTGCCGGTGTTGGCGAGGCCGATCCAGCTGGCGGCCACGCCGCCGACGTTCGCGACGTCCGCGGTCTGCGGCACGATCGCGTTACCCGCGAGGAACGAGTCCTCACCGGAGGTCTGGACGTAGGTCGGGACGTTGCTCCAGCCGGGGGTGGTGTCACCCGCGGTGGCGTCCGCCGCGGAGCTGCTGTTGGAGTTCGCGAGCGAACCCCACGCGGCGGCCGCGTTGTCGTTGACCTTCACCGGGAGGGCGATCGGCACCGCGCCGGCGTTGCCGCCGAGGGAGCTGTCGTCACCGTCGGTCTGGACCCAGCCACCGGAGGTGGCGTCGGTCTCGGCCTCGTAGCCGGAGCTGTCGGCGTTGCCGATGATCCAGGACGCGGCGTTGCCGGTGACCTGGACCGGGGTGGCGAACTGGCCGGCGACCACGTTGCCGGAAAGGGCGGAGCCCTCGCCGTCGGTGGTGATGTTGCCGGTCTCGGTGGTGCTCTGGCCGGCGGAACCGCCGACCACGCGGCCGGTGCCACCGGCGAGCCCGCCGCCGTTGCCCGCGATCTGCACGGGCAGCGCCCAGTCCAGGGACACGACGTTCCCGGCGAGGCTGGAGTCCTCACCGGTGGTCTTGACGTCCTGGTTGTGCGACCACGTCTGCTGGTGGCTCCCACCCTTGACCTCGGCGTCGCCGAGCACGCCGATGGCGTTGTCGACGATCTGGATCGGGACGACCACGTCGCCGACGACCTTGTTGCCCTTGAGGATGTCGTCCGTGGTGGTGAACCCACCCGGCGTCAGTCCGCCGCTGACCTGGCGAGGCGAGTCATTCCTGGCCAGCGGGGCCGGGACGGCGCCCTTGCCGGGAAGGCTGGGGAGCCCTCCGCCGATGCCGTTGGTGCCGCTGCCGGGCGACGAGGCCGAGTGCAGCGCGTCCGAGACGGGCTTGGTGACGGTCTTGGTGCTGACCTCACCCTTGTAGCCGGGGAGGTTGGCCTGGCCGGGGGGCGTGCCAACGGCGTTGTTGTCGATCTCGAGGGGAACGGTGACGTTCGCGTCGAGCGGGGAGGCAGGGATGTCGGGGTTGACTTGTTCGTCAGCCGAGGCGATGCCGGTGCCCAGCATCAACAACCCACTCGTGACCAACGCGGTCTGGAGTCCGCGCTTTGCCCAGGATTGCATGGGGTATTTCTCCTTTATTTCGGGTTCCCTTGCGGGTTCATGGAGGTGCCCTCGAAGAGGTGAGGTGCACCAGAGGGTGGAGCGATTGCGGGCGCGGCCGTGATTTCTCATAGCGGAGCGCACCGCCGTTTCGCGGGGATCAGGAGCGGACGCGAAGCCAAGCCCGGAATCGGGAGGCGTGAGGCGCGTCGGCTACCCCGCGGAGGGAGGAGTTCAGTCGGGAGTGACGCCGGGCTGAGAGCCCGGGGTGAGCGGCATGTACCGCGTGCCTGCCAGCGAGTAGCTGGTCAGGGAACGCTCGACGGCGGCGGCGACCCAGGCGGGAACGCCGTGGGTCAGGCCGTCGAGGTGACCACCGGGGGCAGTACCGCCGCCGGGGACAGTCGGGATGGACGGCGCGACGGGAAGCGGCGCCGGGGTGATCGGACGCGGGAAGTCACCACGGTGACCGTCGCGCGCCGGGACGTCCTCGACCTGATCGACGGCGCCGTGCTGCTGCACGAAGGCCGGCATCGGGAGAACGGTTTCGGAGTAAGCGGGGAACTGGCTGGTCGCCAGCTGGGCGAAGTCGGTGACCTGCTCGCCGGCACGGCCGGATTCCAGCGGGGACTTCGGGTCGAGCGGAACGCCGACCGGCATCTCCGGCAGGAGGTCGCCCTTCTTCCGCGGGTCGAGGAGGTCCCAGACCTTGCGGCTGAAGTCCTGCGCCTCGGGTGATCCGGCGATGGTCTCGTCGATCACCTGGCGGGTGTCCTGCGGCTTGCGCACGATGTGCTCGAAAGCCCCGAGGGTCCGCTTGGCAGGGGAGATCACCGCGTTGTCGGTGAAATCGGTGACGGCGTCGCTGACCCGCGCGGAGGTCTCGTGCGCTTCGGCACGGATCCCGGCGTCGGTGGCGGGTCCGCCGATGTGGTCGCGACCACCGCAGTGGTGCCGCGAGGGGAGGGGCTTGCCCTCGGCCGGAAGCGACCACGTGGTGGCTTCCTGGTGACGGCTGCCGCACAGGGCGCCCTTGCCCGCACCGGCGACGTCGCCCGCGAACCCGGAGGCACCGCGGGAAACGTCGGTCAGACCGGCCGCGGTGGCGTCGGTGACCGGGGTGACGCTCGTGCCGGGGGCGGAGATCACCGGAGCAGGGGGCACGACGTCGGCGGAAGCGGTGGCGCCGGAAACAACCCAGGCCGCGGCGGAACCGGCGACGGCGCCGCCGACGACGAACAGCGCACGCGAAGCGAGACGACCGAAGCGCGCCGCGCTCCGCCCCTCGTTCTTCGCCGCGTTCGTCACTCAATCTCCTGTCGCATCGGTGTGCCGGTCAGTCGTTGTGGACCGAGGTAAGCAAAGTGCGGAAGGCCAAAGCGAGCCAGGAGCGACTTGATGGCACGATCGTGTGAGAAACACAGGGTGTAGCCCGCGCTGACGATCAGTGATCAAGGCTGGCGGGGCCCGGTTATCCCGGCGTCGACGACCCGGCGTGTGTCAAGCGTCGCTTCGGGCGAATCCGACGCGGGCGCGTTGCCCGGAATGTTCAAGAACGTCGCCCCGGACCGATACGGTGAGCGCGTGAGCGAGCCCCAGCGCAAACAGCCGGAATTCGACCCGGCGAACCCGTTCCTCTCCGAATCCAGCGAAGACGTCACCAGCCTGGTCCCGCGTGGCCTGCGGATCGGCGCGGCGCTGTCGTGGCGCTTCATCGTGGTGATCGCCGCGCTGTACGTCATCGTGTTCCTGATCGGCTACCTGTCGGTGGTCGTCATCCCGCTGTCGATCGCACTGCTGCTCGCCGCGTTACTCGCGCCGGCGGTGTCGAAGCTGATGACGCTGAAGTTCCCGCGCGGGCTGGCGGCCGGGATAGTGCTGATCGCCGGGCTCGCGGTACTCGGCGGCTTGCTGACGTTCGTCGTCGCGCAGTTCTCCTCCGGGCTGCCGGAGCTGCAGAAGCAGCTGACCGAAAGCCTCAACCAGATCAAGAAGTGGCTCATCGACGGGCCACTTCACCTGCGCCAGGAGCAGATCCAGGAGTTCATCAACCAGGCGATCGGCTTCCTGCAGAACAACCAGGCCTCGATCACCACCACCGCGCTCACCACCGCGGGCACGGTCGGTGAGATCGTCACCGGTTTCATCCTGACGCTGTTCATCCTGATCTTCTTCCTCTCCGGCGGCGACCAGATCTGGAAGTTCCTCGTCCGCGGTGTGCCCGGCCGGGTGCGCAACCGGGTCGACGTCGCCGGACGGCGCGGGTTCGCCTCGCTGGTCAGCTACGTCCGCGCGACGGCGGCGGTGGCCGTCGTCGACGCGGTCGGCATCGGCATCGGGCTGGCGATCGTCGGCGTGCCGCTGGTGATCCCGCTGGCGACACTGGTCTTCCTCGGCGCCTTCATCCCGATCATCGGCGCCGTGATAGCAGGCGCCGTGGCCGTGCTGATCGCGCTGGTGACCAAGGGTGTCGTCGGCGCACTGATCGTGCTGGCCATCGTCATCGGTGTCATGCAGCTGGAAAGCCACGTGCTGCAGCCGATCCTGCTCGGCCGCGCGGTCAAGCTGCATCCGCTCGCGGTGGTACTCGCGATCACCGCGGGCCTGGTCGCGGCCGGGATCCCCGGCGCGCTGCTGTCGGTGCCGTTGCTCGCGGTGCTCAACGCCGGCATCCGGTCGCTGCTGCACGAACACGATCCCGATCCGGCCGAGGTCGACGTCCTGCGTGATCAGGCGGCGCAACCGAACGACCAGGGCACGGACGAGGGGTCCAAAACCAAGCCGTGACCGACACCCCGCTTTGGCGCGCCGTCTCGGCGCTCGGCACACGGGACGCGGCCACTCCGCTGTGGCGCGGGGTGATCGTGCTTCGCGTGACGACGCTGCTCTTCGCGCTGGGCTCGTTCATCGTCCATTACGACGGCTACGCGAATCAGTGGCTGGCGTGGACGTCGTTCGGTGTGATGACCGCGTGGACGGTGTTCAGCAGCGTGCTCTACGCGCGGCCGTCGAGCCGCTGGCCGTGGCTGGTCGGCGTGGACCTCGTACTGACCGTCGTCCTCATGTTCACCTCGGTGTGGATCCTGTCCACCGCCCAGTTCGACGCCAACACCCCGCTGATCACGACGGTGTGGGCGGCGGTCCCGCCCGCGGCGGCCGGGACGCGGTTCGGCGCGGTCGGCGGGGTGCTCTCCGGGCTGGTGGTCTCGGTGGTCACCGGGCTGGTGCGGTGGCGGTTCGACGTCGACGTCGCGCGGGACGGCTTCCTGCTGACCGCCAGCGGGTTCGTGATCGGCCTGGCCGCGACCATGGCGCGCCGGTCGGCCGACGCGCTGACCAGGGCGTTGCGCATGGAGGCGGCGACGGCCGAACGAGAACGGCTTGCCCGCTCGATCCACGACAGCGTCCTGCAGGTGCTTGCCCGCGTGCGCAAACGCGGCGCCGAGTTCGGCGGGGAGGCCGCCGAACTCGCGAAGCTGGCCGGTGAGCAGGAGATCGCGTTGCGGGCGCTGGTCACCACCGAGCCGACCCGGCCGAGCGCGAACGGGACCACCGACCTCCGGGCGGCACTTCAGCTGCTCGCGACACCGTCGGTGCAGGTCTCGACACCCGCGGGCGAGGTCCGGTTGCCCGAGCACGTGACCGCGGAACTGGTGTCGGTGGCCCGCGAAGCACTGCTGAACGTCGAGAAACACGCAGGTCCCGAAGCGCATGCTTGGGTGCTTCTCGAGGATCTCGGCACCGAAGTCGTGGTGAGCGTCCGCGACGACGGCCCCGGAATCACACCGGGTGTACTGGAACGAGCGGCGGCCGAGGGACATCTAGGTATAGCGGAGTCCATCAAGGGCCGTGTGCGGGATCTGGGCGGGAACGCCACCCTGGACACGGCGCCGGGCCATGGCACGGAATGGGAAGTCAAGGTTCCAGTCGCGGCGAGGAGAAAGCGATGACCGGTGCAACTGGAGTGTCGGTGATGGTGGTCGACGACCATCCGATGTGGCGGGACGGGGTCGCCCGCGACCTGACCGAGCACGGCTTCGACGTGCGGGCCACCGCGCCGGACGCGCCCGCCGCGGTGCGGATCGCCCGCACGGTGCGGCCGGACGTCGTGCTGATGGACCTGAACCTCGGCGAGACGTCGGGGGTCGACGCCACCCGCGAGATCACCACGGAACTGCCCTCGACGAAGGTGCTCGTGCTGTCGGCGAGCGGTGAACACAGCGACGTCCTCGAAGCGGTCAAGGCCGGGGCGTCCGGCTACCTGGTCAAATCGGCTTCGTCGAGTGAATTGGTGGACGCGGTGACGCGGACCGCCGCGGGTGATCCGGTGTTCACGGCCGGGCTCGCCGGGCTCGTGCTCGGCGAATACCGGCGCATGGCCGACGCCCCGGACGACGGGCCCGCCCCACCGCGGCTGACCGAACGCGAAACCGACGTCCTGCGCCTGGTCGCGAAGGGGATGACGGCACGCCAGATCGCCGAGAAGCTCGTCCTTTCGCATCGGACGGTGGAGAACCACGTCCAGTCCACGCTGCGGAAACTCCAGCTGCACAACCGCGTCGAACTCGCGCGCTACGCCATCGAACACGGGCTCGACGTGGAGTAACACCGAGTAGTCAGCTCTGGGCGACGCTCACGACCCGCCCGTTCCGCTCGGACGGCAACGGCGGTCTGACGATCGACCACTGCGGCCGGTCGAGACGCCAGGCCGCGACGACGTCCGTGACGAGCACGAGGTCGTTGTCCTCGGTCCATTCGACGGCGACCTGTTTGATCGGCGCCACGATCGGCATCGAAGGCGCGTGCGTCCAGGTCAGCGAGTCGAGGGCGAGCACCCAGACGTCCGCGGTCTGCGTACTCGTCCCCTGCCAGGCGGGATCACCGAACACGACGGCGACCTTGTAGCCGTCGCGGCTCGGGATCACCAGCCCCGGCGAACCGTTGGACACCGGCCGTTCGACCGGGATGCGCTGATTGTTGCGCAGGTCGAGGACGGAGAACTTGGTCAGTTCCGCGAGCAGCATCCGGTCCTTGGTGATCGCGAGGATCCGCGGGTACTGGTGGACGGCGCGGCCGGTGACGGGGTCGATCAGCACGTCCTCGGCGGTCGCCGTACCGGTGTTGACCGTGATCAGCAGGCCCTGCGGCACCTCTTGGCGCACCGCCGTCGTGCAGCTCGCCGGATGGCCGCGGTCGCGTTCGGTACCCAGCAGCGAGACGAACTGGAGGCGGCAGAGATCGTTGCCGTCGTCGCGGATCAACCAGACGCCGGTTTCGTCGGCCGACGGTGCCGCGCTGCGGGCCTTGCCCAGCTTCCACGGCGGGTTCTTCGGATCCCCGTAGGCCAGCACTTCGGACGGCTCCAGGCACGAAGAACCGCAGCGGGCGGCGGAAAGCACGACGGTGGCCTTGCCGACCCTCAGTACGTCGTTGACCCGGTCACCGCCCGGAGCGCCGGGCAGCGGAGTGGAGGTGCCAGTGACGGGATCGAGGATCGAAGGCGGCGAGGTCGCCATGACGAGGCGAAACCCCATGTAGTCCACCGTTTTGCCTTCAAGCCGCGAAGGTGCCGGAGGCGGGGAATAGGGAGTCTCCGGCACACCCCCGTAGACGGTGCACCCGGCCAGCAGGATGACCGCCGCCATCAGTGCGGCGGCGCTCGGGAGAAATGCGGGTCTGTTCAGGGTTTTTCCCCGATCTCACGCGTGGGATCCGGTTCTACCATTCCAGGCATGGGCGAGGAAGAGCAGCCGACGACCGAAACCAAGCCGTTGACCGGTCGCGACATCCGGGTCTCCGACGCGGAACGCGAACACGTCGTCGAGGTGCTGCAGAAGGCGATCGGCCTCGGGATGCTGAATCTCGACGAGTTCACCGAGCGGACCGACCGCGCCCTCGCGTCGAAGACCCGTGGTGAGCTGAACCTGGTGCTCACGGATCTGCCGGGGCTGGTGCATCCCGAAGCGGGAATGGTGCCGCGTCAGCAGCAGAACCCGTGGACACCGCCGCAGCAACGGCAGCAACCCGCCTACGCCACGTCGTCCGGGCAGGTCATGGAGCTCAACGGGAAGTACTCGGCGTTGCAGCGTAACGGCAACTGGCTGGTCCCGGAGGCGATGGTGGTCCGGAACAAGTACGGCGCCACGAAACTGGACTTCTCCCAGGCCGAGATCCGGTATCCGGTGGTGCATATCGAGCTGCAGGCCAAATGGGGTCCGGTGGAGATCACCATCCCGGAGAACGGCGCCGTCGACACCAACTCGATCACCGACATCAAATTCGGCAACCTCGACGACCGGACGCGATCGAACGGCCGCCCCGGCACACCCCGGTTCGTCATCACCGGGCGCGTGCACGGGGGAGCGCTGATCATCAAGTACCCGCGTCGGGGCTTGTTCGGTTAGGCACCGACCGGCCGGACATGCCGCAGGTGCTTGATCACGAAGTATGCGATACCGGCGAGCACCAGCGCGGCCAGCCCGGACACCGTGTGCATCCCGCTGGCGAAGGCGTCATGCGCGGGGATGGCGTCGGCGATCCGGGCCTGAGTGACGGCGTTGCCGAGTGTCCCGACGGTCGCGATACCCAGCGCGTACCCGAACTCGTTCCCGGTCTGGGAAAGCGAAGCCGCGGAACCGGCCTTCTCCGGCGGCACCGAGCCGACGACCAGATCCGTGCCGAGGGTGACCAGCGGGCCACCGCACAAACAGGTGATGGCGAAGGCGATCGACGGGATCACCGGACCGGCACCCGCCTCGACCTGCGTCAGCAGCAGGAACCCGGCGATCGCGCCTGCCAGCCCGCCGGTGATCAGCGTGGCGGGGCGGAAACGGCGGGCGAGGATCGGGGCGGTCAGGAAGCTGACGGTCGACGCGAGCATGCCCGGCAGCAACGCGAGCGCCGCACCGACCGGTGAGAGCTCCAGGACGATCTGGAAGAACTGCGCGACGAACAGCATGGTCGTGCCGCCCAGCATGGTGAACGCGCACATCCCGCCGAGCGCGGTCGAGAACGCGCGGCTGCGGAACAGTTTCAGGTCGATCAGCGGGTCTTTCAGTGTCCGCTGGCGCCGCACGAACACCGTGCCGAAGCCGAGACCGATCAGCAGCGAGGTCAGCGGGACCACGTGCACGCCTTCACGGGCGAGTTCCTTGATTCCGTAGACCGCGGGCAGGATCGTGACCAGGGACAACGCGACACTCGGGAGGTCGAGGCGGCCGGCGTTCTCGTTGCGGTACTCGGGCAGGAACTTCGGGCCGACAATGAGCAGCAGCACCATCGCGGGGACACCGAGCAAGAAGACCGAACCCCACCAGAAGTGCTCCAACAGCACACCGCCGACCATCGGGCCCACGATCGCGCCGACGGTGAAGCAACCTGCCCAAATGCCGATCGCGAGCGAACGCTGGCGGGCGTCGGTGAACAGGTTGCTGATCAGGGCGAGCGTCGACGGGGCCAGCGTCGCGCCGGCGATACCGAGGATCGCGCGGGCCGCGATGAGCATCAGCGCACTGGTGGAGAACGCCGCCAGCACGGACGCGAGCCCGAACGCCGTCGCACCGACGAGCAGCAGTTTGCGGCGGCCGACGCGGTCACCGAGGGTGCCCATGGTGACCATGAACCCGGCGATCATGAAGCCGTAGACGTCCATGATCCACAGCTGCTGGGTGCTGTCCGCGCCGAGGCTTTGGCTCAGTTTCGGCAGCGCGAGGATCAGCACGAACACATCGAGGGAGACGAGGAAGGTGGGGAGGGCCAGGACGGCCAGCCCGACCCACTCCCGGCGGCCTGCCCGTGTGGGGGTTTCGGTGGTCGTCATGGTCCGGTCCTTCCGTCGCTTCGGCTGCTTTCACCGATGCGTCGAAGTGGTGGACCGGATTTCGACATGGCCCCCGGTCTTTTTCAGATCCGGAAGAGGACCGCGCCGCGTCGTCCCTCGGCCCGGCCGACCAGCCCGAAGTTCACCACCGGGGGAGCAAGGGACCTTTGCTATCGCCTCGGTCTCCCCAAGGACGCTCCTTCATCGCGTTTCGTCAGCGCGCGACAGAAGACGCCGCGGTCACGGCGCGGGCCTCGATGGGGTCCGCCGCGGCCAGCGCGGCCTCGGCGAGCTCCTCGCATTCGGCCAGCGTCGTGGCGGCCAGGCTCGCGCCGACCGCGCGCACCGCGGGTGCGTTCATCGAGAGGCTGGTCAGGCCGAGGCCCGCCAGTACCAGCGCGAGCCGCGGGTCGGCGGCGGCCTCACCGCAGACACCGGCGGGCTTGCCGGTGTCCTTCGAGGCCTGGCCGATGATCTTGAGCAGGCGCAGCAGTCCGGGTTGCCACGGGTCGTTGAGCTTGGCGACCGCGCCGAGCTGACGATCCGCGGCGAAGGTGTACTGCGCGAGGTCGTTGGTGCCGACGGAGACGAAGTCGACCGCTTCGAGGATCTCGCGGGCGGTCAGCGCGGCGGCCGGGATCTCGATCATCACACCCGCACGGGTGATTCCGGCGGCCCTGGCGCGCTCGGCGAACCAGGCGGCCTCGGCGGCGGTGGCGACCATCGGCGCCATGACCGAAACCTCGGCGCCGGAGTCCTGCGCCGCACCCGCGATCGCTTCGAGCTGGCGATCGAGCACCTCGGGCCGGTCGAACGCGACCCGGAGGCCACGCACGCCGAGCGCCGGGTTGGGCTCGTCCTCGGGCTCCAGGAAGGCGAGCGGCTTGTCGGCACCCGCGTCGAGGGTGCGGACGACGACCGGCTTGCCGCGGAACGGCGAGAGCACGGCGGTGTAGGCCTTGCGCTGCTCTTCGACGCTCGGTTCGGCGGAGGCGTCGAGGTAGCAGAACTCGGTACGGAAGAGGCCGACACCTTCGGCCCCGGCGTCGGCCGCGGCCTGCGCGTCTGTCGCGGAACCGACGTTGCCGAGCACCTTCACGCGGTGGCCGTCGGCGGTCGCGCCGGTGCCGTCCCATTCGATCGCGCCACTCTTGGCGGCCGTGACGACGGCGGCGTCCGGGTCCGCGACCTCGACGATCCCGGTGTCACCGTCCACCGCAAGCGCTTGCGCGTCGAGAACGAGGAGTCCACGGATCGCGACGACGGCCGGGATGCCGAGCGAACGGGCGAGGATCGCGGTGTGACTGGTGGGGCCGCCCTCTTCGGTGACGAGCGCGAGCACCTTCTCCGGGTCGAGCCCGGCGGTGTCGGCCGGGGCGAGGTCGCGTGCGACGAGCACGCTCGGCGACGCCAGCGGCGGGACACCCGGGGGCGCGATGCCGAGCAGTTCGGCGACGAGCCTGTCGCGTACGTCGAGGACGTCGCGGGCCCGCTCGGCCATGTAGCCGCCGGCGGCCGCGAGCGCGTCGGCGAACTTGCCCGCCGCCTGGTAGACCGCACGCGGGGCGGGCAGGTTCTGGGTCTTGACCAGCGCCTGGGCCGAGGAGACGAGCGCCGGGTCGGCCGCCATCGCCGCGGTGGTGATGAGGATCGTCGCGGCCTCGCCGGTCGCGGTCTCGGCCAGTTTCTCGAGCCGCGCGGCCACTGTCTGCGCGGCCGGGTCGATGCGGGCGGCCTCGGCGTCGGGATCGGCGGGTGCCGGTGTGCTCGCAGGTTCACCGAGCGGCTCGGCGACTCGGACGACAGGACCGCTCGCGCGGCCGGGACTGACGGGGACCCCGGTCAGTGACTCAGACGGCATGGTCTAGACCATATCTCATAGGCGGCGTGACCTGACTCATACTCACCAGCACAACACAGAAGGAGGCATCATTCCAGCTCGGATGCTTCCGGATAGGACGGCTGGGCCCCCTGGCGGGTGACGGTGATCGCCGCCACCTTCACGGCTTTACGAGCCGCGTCGGCCAGCTCGTCGCCCTTCGCGAGCGACGCGGCGAGCGCCCCCGCGAAGGCGTCACCCGCGCCGGTGGTGTCGACGGCCTCGACCTTCGGGGACGACACCTCTGTCACGCCGTCCGCGGTCACCACCGCCGCTCCCTTCGCACCGAGCGTCACGACGGCCGCCTTCGGACCGAGGTCGAGCAGCTTGGGGAAGTCGCCTTCGCCGCCGAGAAGGAACGCCGCCTCGTGCTCGTTGACGAGCAGAACGTCGAGGTGTCGAAGGGTCTTCTTCGAGACCTCGGCCACCGGCGAAAGGTTCAGCAACGTCTTCACGCCTGCCTCGGCCGCCTTCGCGACGGCGTGCTCCACGGTCTCAAGAGGAATCTCGAGCGACAGCACCACGATCTCGGCGCCGTCGAGGTCGATGTCGTCCGGACGCAGGCTGGAGTTGGCGCCGGGCGAGACGAGGATCGAGTTTTCGCCGTCGGGAGTGACCGTGATGTAGGCGATGCCCGTGGGCCTCTTGGTGGTACGCAACGGTTTCGTGTCGACACCGGACTCGGCCAGCGACCGCTTGAGCAACTCGCCGTAGGGATCGTCACCCACCGCGCCGAGCAGTGCGACGTCGGCGCCGAGCCGGGCCGCCGCGACCGCGGTGTTGGCCCCTTTGCCACCCGGCGACAAGACCGTGTCGCCACCGAGTACGGTTTCGCCACCCCCAGGTCGCCGATCGACCGGGACGACCAGATCGGCATTGGCGGAACCGATGACCAGCACCTGTGAAGTCATGAAGGGAACCATGCCATGACCAGGAGTTGTCCGGTCATCACCCTTCCGCCGATGAAGATGTGAAGAACTTTGTAACTTTCCCGGCGCGTAGTGCGACAATCAGGCGAGCAGCGGAACGCCGTCACTCTTTCGGGGGATAACCTTCCCCTGGACGTCACTTCGGTGATCACGCCCGCTCTTCAGATGCGTTGCCGCGTTCACGCGGTGACGTTGCCCCGATCCCGGCGGAGGCCGGGACCAGGGCATCGGGTCGCCGGCGTCGATCACGTAGCCCCCCGAGTGATCGGCGCCGGCGGCGCCCCGCTTCGGTGCGCCGCCGAAGCTGGGGCGCCTCAGCCCTCTTGAGCCTTCGACTAGAGGGACGCAGTCTCCCGGAACTCCACCCGTTCGGATTTCCGCATACTGCGCTCGAACTCGCGCCGCGCGTTCACCGTGAACGGCCTCCCTAATCGATACCAACCGCCGGCGAGGTTTTCGGACTCGTCGTCGTACGGATTTCTCCTGGTCAACTTGGCCAGACGCGGGTGCCGGATCGTGAACATGTCCGAGCTGGGCAGGAAGTCCAAATAGGTGGAGCCATGGTCCACCCCCCACCTGACGGCGTCGATCTCGTGCCACCACACACCTGCAAAGGTGCCGTAGGTACGGAAGTAGAACCCACGCGGTCCGAGCTCAAGCACGACCCTCCGCTCCTTCTTGTGCGTTGCGGCTTCCATCCCTTCGACCCAGATAGTCACCGCGAAGAGCGCGACGAGCCCTGCGGTCGCGCATCCGCGGACCAATGGTGAGAAACTGTTCGCGGCAACGACCAAGCAGCACACTTCGATCGTCAAGGACACGTACCGGAAGACCCACATCTTGCGCTTGTCCCAGCCGTTCACGTGGATCTTCACCACGTCCTCGACGACTTCGAGATCTTCTTCGCGAGCGACGGTCACCACCGGTTCGGCAGGAACCACCCGCACCTCGGTGTTGTCGTCCTCGATAGCGACGTCGACGTACTTGACCAGAAGTGGCAACACTGACTCGGCGTCGCGAGGCCTGAGGTCGACATCCGATACCTGGAGATCTCCATCGGGCTCCCTGGCGAAGCCTGCAGTCTGGGCATCGAAATTCACTCCCGGACGAATGATCAGGGTGAACTGATCGGAACCGGGATGGTGCGAGGTGTACTCACGGAACTTGAGGCTCAGGAAGACTTTCTCGATGTCGTCCCACCGGGCGATCCATGCCACCACACCACTCTTGATACGAGTGATTCCAGCCGCATCGAAGATCAGCTCGTCGGCGGGTGGAGGGGTGCGGTAATTGCGGAACTCGATGGTCCCGCAATAGATGAACACAGCGCAAAGCACTCCGCCGACGATGCGCACTGCCAACTGGAAGTCACTGAACACGGCGAACGCCATGACCACGGTCAAGATACTGAAAAGAACGACCAGCACCAAGTGACCGATGACTCCCGGCGTTCGCGAGATCACCAAGCGATCGTCCACTACCTTCGAGTTCCTTCCGACGTCGAGGACGGCCTTACAAGGATCCGGAGATTCGCTGCCCACCCTGTTGGTCAAAGATAGGAGGCTCCCCTTCGGACTCTGGCGTGCTCTGCGGTGCTCCGGCCGCGCTGTACGGACCGACGAACCCGGCCGGAGACGGCGCCTTCCTGCTCGGCGGCTCTTCGTCCTCGCCGAATAGGTCACCCACCTTCTCGTCGACCTTTTTTCCGATGGCTTTCCGTTTCTCCTTGGTCAGATTCTCCCGGAAGTCTTCGCCGTACTTGTCCTTGCCCCTGGTGACCAGGTTCTCCTTCACCTGATTCAGGTTCTCGGAGAGGCTCTTGTCCTTGGCCGTGCCCTCCAAGCCGAAGATGTGCTTGCGAGACTCGGGTAGGTCGTTCCTTGCGTCCGTGACCCTCGACGCGAATGTGCCCCCGTCTGCGGCCTTCTTCCCGCCACCGGTGAACTTCTTCAGAGCCTTCGGCGTCAACGCGTCCTTGATCTTCTCGAAGCCGTCGGTAAGGCGTTTGAAGAGACCTTTCGCCTTGTCGAACGCTTTGGTCAGCTTCTTGATCCAGTCAAGGCACTTGTGTGCGTAGCTGATGGCCTTCGGCGTTCCCTCTGCGGCGATACCGGCGGGCATCGCCGGGCCCGGGTAGCGCATCGCGATGCTCACGAGTTTGCCGAGACACTCCGAGATCAAGTCGCGGACGATGGTCCGCACTACCGCGAGGATCATCTTGCAGACGCTGACCAGAGTCCCGATGGAGTTCGCGCCCGAGGCGATACCCGCGTACAGATCCGCGCGGTTCTTGGCGAAGTTCCGATACGCGGTCGCCCCGTCGCCTGACCAGTTGGCACTGTCGCGATCTGTGGCTTTACTCAGATCTTCGCTGACGGACTCAAGTTCCTTGCCGATGTTCTCCCAGGTCCCGATCATGTTGTCCAGGGCAACTTGATCACCGACGAGCCAGTCCAGCGGTTCACGGAGGAACGGGACATGCTCGATGATCCAGCCGAACGCGGAAGCCGCCAGTGTTCCGATGGGGTCGGCGACGAGATCCACCAGCCCGGTCACGCCGTTGGCGAAGTTCGCCAATCCCTCCGCCCAGTCACCGCCGGCGATCTTGGCACCGGTGTCCCAAAAGTCCTGAAGGATTCCCGCACCTTCGAGCGAACTCTCGTCCTGCGCGGCATCGGTCTTGATCAGCGGGTTCGGGCCCGGAGCGGCCACAGGCGTCTCAGCCATTGATCAGTCCTCCAGCTTGAACAGGTTCTTGAACTCGTCTTCTTGCATTTCCTTCTTCTGCTGCCAGGTGTGCACCCGATCGGCATGGTCGGCCGAAGCCTCGACAGCCGACTCGATCGCAGTCTTCGCCAGGCTCTGAACGGCGGCACAGATCGCAGCCAGTGGGATTCCGACCAGCCCGAACGCCTCATCGCCCATGGCTGCATCGGCTGCGGAACCGGTCATGGCGACCCGCTGGCCCAGATCGTCGATCTTTTTGCGGTGAGCTTCGAGCTCAGCGGGATCGACTTCGAAGCCGTCTCCCGCAGGTGGCTGGCTCATGGTGCTTCCCTCCCTCAGGTACCCGCTCAGCGCAGGAAGTCGCCGCCGGTGAAGTAGTCGTCCTCGTGGTCGTCCTGCCTGCGCGCGCCACGGGGCGGCGCGGGTGGGGCCGGAGGAGCGGGAGGCTTAGGCGCGGGTGCAGGCACAGGTGGTGGCGGAGGAGTGTCGAGCTCGTCGTCGGCGACGAAGCGGTCGTCCTCGTCGGCGTCCTGGTGGCCGCCTTCGACGTAGCCGGTCGGCTCGGGTTCCGGGTACTCGTTGTGCAGCTGGGTGATTAGTTCGGTCATCGTTTCGGTGCCCGCGATGGACGGGACGCCGGTCTGCATGGCGCCTGCCAGTTTGCTCTGTGCGCTTTGGACGACACGGAGGATTTCCTGCGCGAGCGCCGGGTTGTCCCGCACTGACGGGCCGATTTCCAGTCCGACCAGGTTCCCGGCGTGGTTGATCTTGACCGAGATCTGGCCGTCCTTGCTGCGTTCGGACACGGAGACGCCTTCGATCTCGGTCCGCATCTGATTCGCCTTGCGCTGCGCGTCGGCCAGCTTGGCCTCGAAGTCAGCGAAGAGCTGTTCAGGGTTCGACACGCGAACCTCCCCTGTTCACGTCGTAGCCATACGGCGACCGAGTGTGGCATACCCCTCTGACATCGGGGGACGTTTCCGGCGCATTCGCACCCCGGTCGTGTGGATCACCACATGCCCCGGTTTTCCCTACCCGACGGGGTGGCCAGCCCGGTGTCCGCGCAGGTCAGCGGACCCTACCGTACCGATCATGACGATTTCGGACTGGAAACGCGCGGTCTACGCGCTTCTCGCACTTCCCGGCTATCTCGGCGGCGCGAAGGCGCAACGGGGGCTCGCGCGACGCTGGCTCGGGGAGGCGAGGGAGTCCCGGCCGCGGTTCGCGGCGGGCTTCGGGCCGAGTGCGCTTTCGTTCCTGCTCGCGTTGCTGCTCTTGTACCTCGTCGGGCGTATCGCGACCTACGGGCTCTTCTGGACGGGCAGCGATCCGGAGGGTACGTGGGGTGGCCCGACGCTGCTGGGGGCGTGGATCGTGCACTTCTTCGTCGCGCTCGGGATGGCGGTTCCGATCTTCCTCGCGCTTCGGCCGCTGACCAGGCTCCAGGCCCGCCTTCTGGGGTGATGGCGCACTGGCCACCTAGAATGCCCGGATGAGCAACACCGGCCGCAGGGGTCGCGAGCGGGCGGCGACCGATCAGGACATCCGCCGGACGGCGCGGGCGCTCCTGGTCGAGCAGGGCCCGGAGGCCGTGACGCTGCGGGCGATCGCACGCGAGCTCGGCATCACGGCACCGGCGTTGTACCGCTATTACGGGTCTCGCGACGATCTGGTCGAGCATCTGCGGGCAGACGTCGTCGCGGATCTCGCGGCCGATCTCGCCGAGGACATCGCGCAGCTGCCGGACGAAGGCGCGCTTCAGCTTTTCGCCATCTGTAAGGGCTTCCGGCGCTGGGCGCTGGCGCATACCAAGGAATTCACGCTGGTCTTCGCGTCGCCGTCGGGTGACGGCACGTTGAGCAGGCTGGACGAACCGTTCGGGCGGATCTTCCTCGCCGCGGCGGGGCGTGTCCTCGCGATGCACGACCTGGTGACGCCGTCGAACGACGTGGTCCCGGTCGAGCTGCGCGACGACCTCTCCGCGTTCCAGGCCGAGCTTCTCGCCGTGCTCAAGGAATCCGGTGCGGAGGAGTTCCCGCTGGAGAAGCTCGACCTCGGCGTGACGTACCTGATGATCCAGTTCTGGGCCCGGCTCTACGGGCACGTCACGCTCGAGGTCTTCGGCAATTATCCGATCCCGTTCTCGAAACCGGACGTCCTCTTCGACGCGATGCTGGCCGATCTCGCCCGTGAGATCGGCCTGACCGCCGACTGAGCTACGCCGCGTGCCCGCCGTCGACCGAAACAGTCGTCGCGGTCACGTACTTGCTCTCCGGCCGCGCGAGGAACGACACCGTGGCGGCGACCTCGGACGGCGAGCCGTAGCGGTCGAACACCGTCATGCTCCGCTGGTCGGCGGCGTACGGGCCGTCGGCCGGGTTCAGGTCGGTGTCGGTCGGGCCGGGGTGCACGATGTTGACGGTGATGCCGCGCGGCCCGAGTTCCCTTGCCAGGCCCTTGGTCAGGCCGAGCAGCGCGGTCTTGCTCACCGCGTACAGCGACATCCCGGGGCCGGGAACGCGGTCCGAAACGCAGCTGCCGATGGTGATCACGCGGCCACCGTCGCCAAGGTGCCGCGCCGCGGCCTGCGTGGCGACGTAGACGCCGCGGACGTTGACCGCGAGCACCCGGTCGATGTCCTCCAGGCTCGTCTGGTCGAGCGGGCCGACGAAGCCGACGCCCGCGTTGTTGACCAGCACGTCGAGCCTGCCGAATTCGGCGACCGCCGTTTCGACGGCCGAGGAGATCGCCGCGGCGTCGGCGCTGTCGGCCTGGACCGCCAGCGCCCGGCGACCGAGAGCCTTGATCTTGTCCACGACGTCTGCCGCGAGTCCGGCGTTGTTCTGATAGGTGAGTGCGACGTCTGCGCCGTCCTCGGCGAGCCGGATCGCCGTGGCGGCACCGATCCCGCGGCTGCCGCCGGTCACCAATGCCACCTTGCCGTCGAGGGTCATGCGGTGTTCTCCGTTCGATTTCGTTGTCCTTGAACAACTCCATCGAATCGCCTCATGACCCTCGACGCTGGCGCAATTCAGTCATGGTGCTACAGGACGATGTTGACCAAACGCCCAGGAACGACGATCACCTTGCGCGGCGTGCCGTCGCCGACCAGTGCGGCGACCTTCTCGTCGGCCAGCGCGGCGGCCTGCACGGCGTCCTTTGCCGCGTCCGCGGGCACGGTGACACGCGAACGCACCTTGCCGTTGACCTGGATCGGGTACTCCACGGTGTCCTCGACCAGGTACTTCTCGTCGACGACCGGGAACGGCCCGTGCACCAGGGAATCCGCGTGGCCCAAGCGCTTCCACAGCTCCTCGGCCAGATGCGGGGCCAGCGGCGCCAGCATCAGCACCAGCGGCTCCACCAGTTCACGCGGCGTCGCCTCGGTACCACCGTAGGTCTTGGTGAGGTAGTTGTTCAGCTCGATCAGCTTCGCGCCGGACGTGTTGAACCGCATCTCCGAGTAGTCCTCGCGGACGCCGGCGATCGTCTTGTGCAACTGCTTGCGATCATCGTCTGTGGCAGCATGAGCAGACACTCGCAGCTCGCCGGACCCCTCGTCGACGACCAGGCGCCAGAGCCGCTGCAGGAACCGTTGCGCGCCAACGACATCCTTGGTCGCCCACGGCCGCGAAACGTCCAGCGGGCCCATGGACATCTCGTAGAAACGGAAGGTGTCGGCGCCGTAGTTCGCGGACATCTCGTCCGGGGTGACGACGTTGCGCTGCGTCTTCCCCATCTTCCCGTATTCCTGCTTGACCTCTTCGCCGGAATAGAAGAACTTCCCGTCCTTCTCCACGACGTCCTCGGCCGGAACGTAGACACCGCGGGCATCGGTGTAGGCGTAGGCCTGGACGTAGCCCTGGTTGAACAGCTTCCGGTACGGCTCCTTCGACGACACGTGGCCCAGGTCGAACAGCACCTTGTGCCAGAACCGCGAGTACAGCAGGTGCAGCACCGCGTGCTCGACACCGCCGACGTACAGATCCGTGCCACCGGGGTCGTCGACGCCGTGCTCGGCGGGACGCGGGCCGACCCAGTACGCCTCGTTCTCCGGGGCGACGAACACCTCGGAGTTGGCCGGGTCCACGTACCGCAGCTGGTACCAGCACGAACCCGCCCAGTTCGGCATCGTGTTGATGTCGCGGCGGTAGGTCTTCTTGCCGTTGCCAAGGTCCAGTTCGACCTCGACCCAGTCGGTGGCACGCGCCAGCGGAGAGGACGGCATGCTGTCCTTGTCCTCCGGGTCGAAGGTCACCGGCGAGTAGTCGGCGACATCCGGCAGTACGACCGGCAGCATGCTGTCCGGCAGCGCGTGGACCTGGCCGTCTTCGTCGTAGACCACCGGGAACGGCTCGCCCCAGTAACGCTGGCGCGAGAACAGCCAGTCACGCAGCTTGTACTGGACGGTGCCGCGGCCGTGGCCGTTCTCCTCCAGCCAGCCGATCATCGTCTTCTTGGCTTCGCCGACGCCCATCCCGTCCAAGAAGCCAGAATTGATCGCGGGGCCGTCGCCGGTGAACGCCAGCTCGCCGAAGCCTTTCGACGGCTGGACCGTGCGGATGATCTCCAGGCCGAACTTTTCGGCGAATTCCCAGTCGCGGGTGTCCTGGCCCGGAACGGCCATGATCGCGCCGGTGCCGTAGCCCATCAGGACGTAGTCGGCGACGAAGACCGGGATTTCCTTGCCGTCGGCCGGATTCACCGCGTAGGAGCCGGTGAAGACGCCGGTCTTCTCCTTGTTCTCCTGACGGTCCAATTCGGACTTCCGCGAGGCGGCGTCACGGTAGGCCGCGATCGCCTCGGCGGGTGTCGCGGCCTCGCCGGTCCACCTGGCGTCGACCCCTTCGGGCCACGTCGCCGCCGTCAGCTTCTCGACCAGTGGGTTCTCCGGCGCCACGACGACGTAGGTCGCACCGAACAGCGTGTCCGGGCGGGTGGTGAAGACCTCGATCTCCTGGTCACCGGCCTTGAACTTGACCTGGGCGCCGTGTGAGCGCCCGATCCAGTTGCGCTGCATGGACTTGACCTTCTCCGGCCAGTCCAGCAGATCCAGGTCGTCGATCAGCCTGTCGGCGTAAGCGGTGATGCGCATCATCCACTGCCGCAGATTGCGGCGGAACACCGGGAAATTGCCGCGCTCGCTGCGGCCGTCGGAGGTGACCTCTTCGTTCGACAGCACCGTGCCCAGCCCGGGGCACCAGTTCACCGGCGCCTCGGAGAAGTAGACCAGGCGATGCGAGTCGATGATCTCCAGTTGCTCGGCGCGGGTCAGCTCGCACCAGTTGCGGCCGTCGGGCGTGCGGCGTTTGTCCTGCGCGTATTCGGTCTCCAGGTCGACGATCGGGCGGGCCTTACCGGCCTTCTCGTCGTAGTAGGAGTTGAAGATCTGCAGGAAGATCCACTGGGTCCAGCGGTAGTACTCCGGATCGGTGGTGCGGATCCGGCGCCGGTCGTCGTGCCCGAGGCCCAGACTGCGCAACTGGCGCAGGTAGGTCGTGATGTTTTCGTCGGTGGTCTTCGCCGGATGCTGGCCGGTGCGCACCGCGTACTGCTCGGCAGGCAGGCCGAAGGCGTCGAAGCCCATCGTGTGCAGCACGTTCCGGCCGATCATCCGGTGGTACCGCGCGAAGACGTCGGTCGCGATGAAGCCGAGCGGGTGCCCGACATGCAGGCCCGCACCCGACGGGTACGGGAACATGTCCTGGACGAACAGCTTGTCCGAGGGGACCTCACCGCTCTCGTCCGCGAGGGGGCCGACCGGGTTCGGCGCGTGGTAGGTGCCGTGGTCGGACCAGTAGTCCTGCCAGCGCTGCTCGATCTGGCCCGCCAGCTCCGCGGTGTAGCGGTGCTGAGGGGCGGCGTCGGCGCCGCTGGGCGCTTCGCTCGCCTGGTTCATCGATCCTCCGTGCTCATCCACGTCAAGCCACTCCAGAAACAACTCGACCCCTCAGCCCGGAGGGCATGAGGGGTCGCCGCGCTGGTCCCGGCCGATCGGCCAAGGTCAGCGCGGCAGGCCAAGGAGCAGCCGAGCCATGTTCATGGGGCTAGTTTAACCCGCTGGTCAAAGCCGTTCCGAGGGGACCGCCAGTGCGATGAACTGGGTCACCTGCGTGGCGGAGAAGTTGTTGTCGCTGACGAGCACGAGACTGCGCTCGCCGTTCGGGAGACGCGGCCCCCATGTCATCCCCTCGACGTTGTCCACAGTGGACAACTTGAAGTCCGCGAGGTCGGCGAGCAGGCGCTTTTTGACCGGTTTGACGTCCTTCGCGGCCGACAGCGACGGTGTTTTCGCGATGTTCGTGGCGCCCTTGGTGTCGATTTCGTAGACGCGGATCTTGTTGCCGACGCCGGTGACGAACGCGCGTTCCATGACGAGATAGCGCGTCGGGTCGGCCTGGTCGACGGCCAGCAGCGACGAGACGCCGGTGGTCGCGAACGCGCCGGGTGGGTTCGGTGACGCGAAGACCCTCTCCTGCGGGTACGCGTACTGCGCGAGCACCGGCCCGAAGCGCGACTGCAGTGTGATGCGGGAAAGGGCGCCCGAGGTGGGAGTCGGCTCCGGGCCGTCCTGCAGCAGCGGTCCCTCGACCGAACTGGCGACAAGCGAGCCGAAACCGGCGAAGGTGAGGCCTTCGAGGACGAGGTTCTGCCGGGGCCCGGCGGTCTCGGTCATCTTCTCGTTGGCCGGGATCGGCAGGTCGCGGACGTAGGCGCCGTCGCGCTTCGCCTCGCGGATCGACGGGTCGATCAGCGCGGCGGCGGACCGCTCGCCCTCCTGCGACCAGAGGTAGTGCCCGGTCCACGGGTCGACGCGGAGTTCTTCGGGGTCGACGGTCCGCATGTTCTGCGGCCGCGAGGGGTCGTTCTTGGCGAGCGGCGGGTAGGTCGTGCCGTCGGGCCGCAGGAGCGGCTTGGTGCCGGTGAAGGTGACCGGGCCGAGTCCCTTCGCGTCCAGGGAGAACTTCGCCGTGTAGAACCGGGCCGGGTTGATGGCGGACCGGTCGTCGCAGATCAGCGCGTACTCGCCGGTGCGCGGATCGAAGTCGATGCTGGACAGGCCACCGACGATGGTGCCGTCGTAGGGCAGGAAGTTCGGGACGGTCTGTTCACCGATCAACCGCAACGGACGGTGCTCGGCTTGGGCGGCCGGAGCCGCCATCAGGGTGAGGGGAACGGCCCCGATCAGGGCGGCTGCGAGGACTCGGCGTGACATGGCCTGTAGCACAGTCGATCAGGGTATCCGGCAGGTTGCCGGAACATCACGCTTATCCTCGTGGAGTGTTCGTCATAGCGCTGGTCCCGATCGTGCTGGGTGTCCTCGTCGGCTGGGGAGGATTCCTCGGCCTGCGTGAGAAGCTGCCGCGTGAGCGTGGCGCCGGCGTGCGCACCGCCGCCACGATGCTCAGCGAAGACGCCTTCCGCCTCGGCAACAAGGTCGCCGGGCTCCCGACGCTGGCAGGCGGCGTGATCGCCGTGCTCGCTGGTGCCGCCGCGCTGGCCATGCCGACGACGTTCGGGCTCCTGCTGGCCTCGTTCGTCGGCGTGCTCGGGATGATCGCGCTGGTCGCGACCGGGGGAGTGCTCGGCAACCGCGCCGCCGCGACGGTGCCCGCGCCCGAGCCCGCCGCGCCGGAGGCACCGGCCGGATGCAGTGGCTGCGCCTGCGGGACCTGCGGTGTCTTCAAGAAGGCCGACACCGCCACCGCGTGACTCGCGTGCTCAGTTGCGTTGAAGGTCGCCAGGGTGGGTGGCCAGCAGCGCCAGCGGGATGCCCTGGCGGCGCAGCACTTGACCCCAGAGGTCGTGGTGCGGCGAGGCGAGGACGTCGCTGGGCAGCGCCGGGACGATGATCCAGTCGTCGCGTTCGATCTCGTTCGCCAGCTGCCCGGAATCCCAGCCCGCGTACCCGGCGAAAACCCGCACGCCACGGACCTTCGGGACCAGGGCCTCGGGATCGGTGTCGAGGTCGACCAGTGCGACCGGGCCGCGCACGGCGATCACACCGGGCACACTCGACGCCGTCTCGCCGGTCCGCAGGGCGGCAAGGCACAAGGCGGTCTTCTTCTCCACCGGCCCGCCGACGAACACCGACTGCGGTTCGGCGACGTGCCCGCCCCAGTTGGGCAGCACGTCGTACACCGGAACGTCACTCGGCCGGTTGAGTACGACACCGAGCGTTCCCTCGTCCCGGTGATCGATGACGAACACGACGGTCCGCCGGAAATGGGGATCGAACATCGTGGGGGCGGCGACCAGGAGCGTTCCCGGTTCTACCTCGGCGTCCGCTGGCACGTCAGCCATGATCCCACTTCGAGCGGAGACAAATCGTCCGGCCAGGGAACAAGAGCATCACGAGCACCGTTGGACACTCCAGGTCGGTGCGCTTTCCGTGTCCCCCGGGCTCACTGAAGAACCGCCTTTGTGGAATACCGTCCGGCTGGAGCCACACTGCGCATAGCCGCCGAGAGGCGACCCTAAAGCGCACCGGCCGCCTTCTCGCGTGACAACCAGCCCACCAGCGCCCACCAGGGCGTTCGTCCGCGATCGCGACTTCCGCCGTCTGCTGTTCACCCGGTTCTCCGCGTACTGGGACGGTCCGAAAACGGCGAAGAGGCGATGCGGCTCCTCCCATGGCATTAGGGTGACGCTTACCGACACCGGGTGGCGTATGCCCGGGGATCAAGAACCTCCGGGGGCTCAGGTGACTACGGCCGGCGACGACAGCGCACGCCTCGAAGCGCGCAATGCCGCCATGAAGGACCAGGTCGACACGCTGCTCGAACAGTTCGAGCGGCAGACGGCCCAACTCCGGGAGGCGCAGGACGCCGCGTCGCAGCTGGCCGCGACGGTGGTCTCGCAGGACGGCCTCGTCCGCGCCACCATCGACGCCACCGGCACGCTGAGCAAGCTGGAGATCCAGCCGAACACCTTCGAGCGGACCACTCCCGCACAGCTGGCCAACACCGTGCTTGCCCTGGTCCGCCAGGGATCGTTGCAGGTCAAGCAGCAGGTCGCCGATCTGATGGCTCCGATCACGGAAGGGCTGCCGGATCTTTCGGACCTCATCGATGGCGCGCCGTCACTGCAAGGGCTGATGCCGTCGATCCCGGACTTCCTCGCCGAAGAGGAAGAGCAGGCCGAGCCGGGCAAGTCCGACGAAGACTTCGAAGACCCGTTGCTGCGTAACGACGCGGCCCCGCCGCCTCCGCCGGTGCCGCCTGCCCCACCCGCGCCGCCGCCGACGCCGAAACCGATCCCGAAACGCGTGCGTCAGGACGACAATGAGGAAGAGCCTCCTTCGAGCTGGCTGACCAGGGGCGTCTGATGACGAGCGGGGGTGGCGGTGGCGGATTCACCGCGGATCCGGACGGGGTCCTCACGGCCGCGGCCAAACTGGGAGTCGCCGCGGACCAGCTCGACGACGCGGGCAAAGAACTGATGGCCGCGCTCAACTCACTCGGCCAGTGCTGGGGGAGCGACGACGCCGGCAAGGAGTTCGCGAAGGACTACGAGCCGGGCGCGCAGGGCTCGTCAGAAGGGTTCGCGAACATCGTCGAGGCGCTGCGGGGGATGCAGCACAACGTCGAACGGTCGATGACCGCGTTCAAGAACGCCGAAGAAGAGATCAAGACGACGCTGGACAAGAAGGGCTAACGCCGTGGGTATGGAAATGCCCGACGCGGTCAAGTGGCTCTTGCCGATCGTCGTCGGCGAAAGCTGGCCAGAAGGCGATGAGGACAAGCTTCGCGAACTACGCGACGCCTGGCACAACGCGTCGAAAGCCGTGCAGCCGATCGCCGACACCGCGACCAAGGGCGCCACCGAGATCCTCGGCGGCTGGACCGGCGAAGGCGCGGAGAAGTTCGCTGAGGCATGGAAGAAGTTCGTCGAAGGCGACGAGGCGTACTTCAAGTCCCTCTCCGATTCTTCGAAGGCTCTCGGCGACTCGTGCAACGCGACCGCGCTGGACGTCGAGTACACCAAGTACATGATCATCATTTCGCTGGTGATCCTGGCGGCGCAGATCGTCGCGATGATCGCCGCGGCCGCGGTGACCTTCGGTGGCTCGACGGCCGGTATCGCGCCGGCGCAGATCGCCACCCGCATGACCGTCCAGATGATGTTCCGGCAGCTGATGCAGAAGCTCGCGCAGGAAGGCTTCAAGAAGGTCGCGAAGGAACTCCTCGAGAAGCTTCTCAAGGAGGGCCTGAAGAAGATCGGCAAAGAGGTCCTGCAGAACACGGCGATGAACCTCGCCATGGACGCGGGTATCCAGGGCCTGCAGATGGCCAAGGGCGACCGCGACAGCTGGGATTTCAGCAAGACCAAGGATTCCGCGATCAGCGGCGCCGTCGACGGGGTCGTCGGCGCGGGCAGCGGCAGCATCGGCAAGGGCGCCACCAAGGGACTTTCCGACAGCGTCGGCGGCCAGATCGTCGACAGCGCCGCACGCGGTGCCGTACGGGGCGCGGCCGAAGGCGTCGCGAGCACGGTCGGGCAGGCCGCCGTCACCGGTGACCTGGACAAGCTTTCCGCCAAGGACGTCCTGATGGGCGCGTCCGGCGGCGCTGTCGGCGGTGGCGTCGACGGGGCGAAGAGCCAGATCGGCGACATCCGGACCGCGAACACGCCTGGTCCCTCGGGGGCGGGGGACGGTCCTCCGACACCTGATGTCGATGATGGGGACTCGGGTTCTTCTTCGAATTCTTCTTCGCGCTCTTCGTCTTCGGACTCTTCGCGTTCGGACTCGTCTTCGGACACCTCGTCACGGTCCACTTCGGACAGTGACTCGTCTTCTGATCGCAATTCGTCCTCTAGTGGCGATTCTTCGCCGCCTCGCGATTCGTCCTCTAGTGGCGGTTCTTCCGAGTCGCGGACGGCGAGTTCCGAGGGAGCACCGCAGCGCGCGACGGACGGGGATCGGGTCAGCCAGTCGTCGACGGAGGCTCCGCAGCGTCCGGCGGACGCTCCCTCGAACGTCGGTGACGGTCAGCGCGCGGCTTCCCCGGTGCAGACCCACAACGCGGCCGCGGACAACGGCGCCGGTTCGGGTCAGCAGCAGGCCGCGGCGGCGAATCAGCAGCAGGCACCAGCGGCGGCGACGCCAGCAGCACCGGCGCCAGCGCCAGCGCCAGCAGCAGCACCGGCGTCAGCAGGACAGGCACCGGCTTCGAGCCCGGCACAGACATCGGCTTCGGGTCCCGCGCCCGGCCATTCGCAGGGACCGACGTCGAGTCCCGCGCAATCCAGTGGGATGCCGCCCGCCGCCTCATCCGGTGCGCCCGCTTCCTCCGGTGCGCCCTCGTCGACTGGCGCGCCTGTTTCCACCGGCACTCCTTCCTCGACAGGTGGGCCCGCTTCGACCGGTGCGCCTTCCTCCTCCGGTGGCGCTCCCGCCTCGACGGGTGCGCCGTCGAGTTCGGGCGGGTCGTCCTCCGGTGGGTACGGCATGGCGTCTAACTCGGGTCCGAGCACGTCCGCCTCGACGGGTGGCTATGGCATGGCGCCCGGCGGGAACCCGTCCGGCAACGGCCCCGCACCCGGTGGTTTCCCGCCGGGTGGCGGACAGCCGAACCGGCCGCACGACGGTGTCCAGGCAGCCGGTCTCGCCGGTAACGGCGGGCCGCAGCAACCGCGTTTCGACCAGCAGCAGCCCTTCCAGGGCCAGCCAATGCAGCCGCCGCCTCCGCCGCCCGGTGGTTTCGCGCCTCCGCCGCCGCCTCAGGGTGGCGGGCAAGGACCCCTGCCCGCACGCGGACCGCAGGGGCCGCCACAGGGACCTCCACTTCAAGGGCCGCGTCCACTCGGATCGCAGCCGCCGCCCCAGCATCCGGGCAACGGCGGGCATCCGCAGGATCGTCGGATGGGCGGGCCGCCGGAGCGACCCCAGCAACGTCCTCAGCAGCCACCGCCCCAGGGCCCGCCCGGCCGGCGGCCGCCGCAACCACACCAGCCGCCCCAGGGTTACCAAGGCAGGCCGCCTCAGGGACCTCCCGGCCGGCACGGCGGTGTCCCGCCGCGTCCGCAGACGCCTCCGCCAGGGCAGCATCCTGGCCAAAACCGTGGTCCGGCCGGCTACCCGCCGCCTCCGCCGCGGCCCCAGCAGCCGGGTAACGGCCAGTTCCCGGGCAACCGCGGTCCCGTGCCGCCGCCTCCGCCAGTGCATCCCGGACAGCCGTCGCGGCATCCGGGGCAGCAGCCCGGCCGTCCGATGCCGCCCGGTGGCGAGCCGCCGCGTTTCGGTGGCCAGCAGCCGCAACGTCCGCCGCAGGTCCCGGCACCGCGCCCTGGCCAGGACGGGCACCCCGGCCCGCAGGAGCGCACGCCACAGGACCGGACGCCGCAGCAGCAGACCCCGGTCCAGCCCATGCGGGACCACACGCCGCAGCAGGCACCCCAGGACCACGCCGCGAACCTGCCCAAGGACACGGATCTCCCCAAGGACACCGGCGCACCCAGGGACACCGAGGCACCCAAGGATTTCGAGGCACCTCACGACACCGAGGCACCCAAGGACGTCACGCCCGAGAACAAGCCCGCCGACGACACCGGCTCGCCGTCCGACGAGCGGTACCTGACGGATCCGGACTTCCGCACGGACGACCCCGCGGCCTACCGCGCACTCGCCGAAACGCAGATCGACAAACGTGGTTTCGACGCCGAGACCGGGGAAGCGCGGAGCGAGCAGGTCCGCCGCGAAGGTCTCGCGAAACGCGACGCGCACGAAGACCAGCGTGTGCGGGACATGTCGGATCAGGGCGCGTACGCGGTACACAGCTACACGCGTACCGACATGGCCGAGGCGATCACTCACGCCCAGCGCCACGGTGGTCCGGAGCTGGACGCGCTCCGGCCGCATATCGAGGCGATCACCTCCGGCCTCAACGAAATGCCCGCCTACGAGGGTGTTGTGTCGCGGCGGGTGGACTTCCACGGCAACGAGAGCGCCATCCGGGGCTTCCTCGAAGCGCACGCCAAGGGCCGGCTCCTGTGCGATCCGCAGATGCTGAGCACGTCGCGGGTCACCCCCGACCATCCGCGCAGCACCTTCCCCGGCGAAGTCGAGATGCGCATCCAGTCGAAGACCGGACGGCATATCGAGGACCTCGCCTCCAGGAAGGACGAGCGCGAGGTGCTGATGAAGTCGGCGACGCAGCTGCGCGTCACCGACGTCAAAATGGGTCCCGGGCATCCCGATCACCCCGGCTACAAGTCGCGGCTGGACGACGGCTCGATCAACGATCTCCCGAAGTGGATCGTCGAATGCGAGGAGGTCGTCCCCGGCGACGACGGCCACCTCAGCCCGGACGAGGTCGACCAGAAGGTCGCGGAGCGGCGCGAGCACAACAACGCCGAGAAGGACCGGCTGGCCCAGGAAGAGGCCGATCGCGACGCCCAGCTGCGCCGCGATCGGCCGGAGCTGTTCCAGAACAACTTCGCGGGCTTCGAGACCAAACTGGCCGACGGCAACGGCAACTTCGTCGATGTTCCCGCCGACGCCCCGGTCCGCGAGATCGTCAAGCCGAAGGAACACGCTCCCGACGGCGGCTGGTCGGAACTGGCGAAGCCGCTCGAAGACGGCGGGACGCCGGTCATCCACGCCGGTTCCACCGATACGCCGCACCAGCAGGTCCGCCTGGTCATGGACGAGCTGCCCGCGATCGGCGAAGCCAACACCCGCAACTACTACGCACCCGAATCGTGGAAGGACGGCTACCAGACGAACTCCGCCGAGGCGCTGGTCGCGTTCGAGAACCGGATGAACGGGGGCGACGCCGTCGCCGGGCCGTCGACCGGTGGTTCACCGTTGCAGCACGTCGGCGACCGGCTCGGCGGGCAGTGGTCGGAGCAGAACGGCTTCGGCGATATCGCCCGTGACCTGGGTGAACGTCCGGTCGGCGCGCGGACGGCGGTGGCGTTCGAGCACCACGCGGCCGGCGACCCGAACGCGCCGGAGGGTTCGCCGCGGTCCAAGGACCGGATCGAGACGCGGATCGTCGCCGCGGTCAACACACCGCACGGCGTGGTCTTCGCCGACCCGATGACCGGGCGGCTCGCGACGCTGCCCGACAATCCGACGTCGATCAAGGCGATGCCGATGGGTGGCGGAGACGCTCCGCACGCCCACACGCCGGAAGCGCCCTCCCACACGTCCGAAACGCCTGCGGATTCCCACGCGCCCGAGCAACCCAAGTCGGCTGCCGAACGACTGCTCGGCGACGACGAGCCGCCACCGGATCGGGCCGACGACCAGCAGGCGCCCAGTACCGAACCCGACATCGGCGAGCGGCTCAAGGGCACCGAAGAGGCGCCTGCGCGGATCGACGAGAGCTACGTCAACGACACCGATTTCCGCGGTTCGCCCGAAGACCACAAGAGCCTTCGTGACCGCTTCGGCAACGACGAACTCGCCGACCAGGCCCGCGCGAAGGCACTACAGCGGCTCGAAGCGAGCCCGCTCAAGGACCGCGTCTCGCCCGAAAGCGCCGAGGCGATCTACTCGTACTCGCGCGAGCACGCCTTCCCGATCAACGAGGCGAACCGCGGGGGCGAGTCCCACCCCGACTTCGAGAACGCCCAGCGCAGCACCCGGGCGATCGTCGGCGCACTGCATGAACTGCCGGACTTCCACGGCGAGGCCATCCGCGGTATCGACACCAAGGGCGACCTGCGGGCCGCCGGGATCATGGCGGCGCATTACGAGCCGGGCCAGACCGTCCCCGAACCGACGATGACCAGCTCCACCATCAAGACGTCGCCCGACACGAAGTCGAAGTTCGGCCAAGACGTCGAGATCCACCTCGTCACGAAGACGGCGAAGGACGTTTCGTCGCTCGCCGAGAACCCGGGCGAGAACGAGGCGATCAGCAAGCCGGCGACGCAGCTTTACGTGCACAGCAAGGAGTTCAAGACTCCGCCGCTGGTCGACCGGCCGAAGTGGGTCATCGTCGCCGAAGAGGTCACTCCCGGCGACCCGCGTTACCTCGACGCCGACACCGCCAAGCAGAAGATGGACGAACGGCGGGCCCGGCACACCGCGGAGGCACCCGAACTCGCGCGTCTCGCGCAGGAACGGTCGATGGCGCGCCTCGGCGGCTTCGACGAACCCCAGACCCCGCCGATCACCACGGAGAACCCGGCAGGCCACGGCGTCGCGGGCTCCGACCAGGGTCCCGAGTACGGCGAGCAGCCGTCCCATGACCACGGCGACCAGACGCCGGAGCTGCCGACGTCCGAGCGGGACTTCTCGGCCATGGCGGTCGCGACGAACCCGCCGGCCGAACCCGCCATCCACGCCGGTTCGGCGAGCCCGGAACAGCAGGCCGCGTACATCCGCGACCGGCATCCGCGGCTCGGCGAGGTCAACCCGCATTTCAACGACCCGGACGCGCTGGAGAACGGCTACCGGTCCAACTGCACCCGCACGCCGGGCGCCTACATGGACCGGCTGAACGGCATCGACTCCACGGCCGACCCGCTGCTCATGCACGAGATGGACAGCCGGGGCACGCTGGAGCATGTCGAAGAGCGGTTCGGCGGCCAGTTCTCCGATCGCGCCGACTACGACACCGTCATCCGTGAGATGCGGGACATGCCGACCGACCACCACGCGGTCGTCGCGGTGAAGTACCTCGACGAGAACGGCGTCGAGCGTGGCCACGTCGCCATGGTGGTGAACACCCGGGACGGCGTCGCGTTCATCGACCCGCAGTCGGGTGCGCTGATGAACCTGCCGCATCCGCCGCTGAGCATGCGGTTGATGCACGTCGGTGTCCCGGAAGCGCCGTCAGCACACACCGGTCAGCATTCCGGCGAGCATGCCGACGCCCACACCACGCAGACCGACACCGCTTCGACGCGGCCCGTCGACCCGCGGATCGCCTTCGCCCGGCCGGACCAGCCTGTCGACCCACGCATCGCTTACGCGCGGGAAGACACGCCGGACGTGCAGCCGTCGCGGATCGGGCCGGACGGCCGTCCGATCGTGACCCCGGCACACGACGGTGGCTACGGCATGGCGCGTGACGGCGATCAGCCAGGCCAGCCAGACCAGCCGGACCAGCCAGATCTGCCCCGGAAGCCCGAGAACGTCGACCCGGCGGTCCGCGCCGAGGTCGAGCGGTTCCTGAACGATCCCGAGGTCGCCGCGCACGTCGACGGGCTGGATCCCGACCAGAAGCGGGCCGTCTACGAGGACCACGACGGGGTCAAGCACGACGTCGGGCCGATGCGGGACTTCATCCGCGATCACCTGCCGGGGCATCCGGAACTCGTCCGGCTGATGGAGAACCCGGACAACGCGTACCTGCGGGCTTCGCTGCTGAACAACCCGATGACCCTCGGCAGCCTGCTGCTGCATCCGGAAGCCATCCCGATCCTCGAAGACGCCTTGCGTGACGTCGAGGAGCGCGGCTTCCAGATCATCGACGACGTCCACCAGGAGGGACCCGGCGACACCCCGCTGACGCGGGAACAGCGGGACGCCGGGGAAGCCGCGGCGCAGATCGCGGCCAACTCGGATCCGGACCACCGCGTCCACGCCGGCTTCCCTCCCGAGCACATCGGCGACCCGGCGAGGATCGACGAGTTCCTCGCCGCCGAGCGGGAGGCCTGGCCTCAGAATCAAGGCGATCTCAACTTGATCGCCGAACGCATCGCGAGTGAGAACGACGGGCACGCCGATGGCCGTCCGGGTGTCAAGGACGACGATCGCGCCCGTGCGAAGATCGACAAGTACGACGGCGACGCTTCCCTGCTGACGGACCTCGTGGGGGCGAAGATCCAGTTCGACACCCTCGCCGACGTCTACAACGCGTTGAACGCGGTGATGGCCGATCCGGATCTCGAAATCGTCAGTTTCACCGACCGGTTCGCGAATCCGCAGGACAGCGGTTACCGCGATCTGCAGATGAACGTCCGGCTGCCGAACGGGCACGTCGCCGAGCTGCGGCTGCACCTGCGTCATATCGACACCGTCTCGGCCTACGAACACGCCTTGTACGAGGTCCGCCGCGACTTCCCGACGTACAACCGGACGGTGGACGAGAACAGCAAGAAGACGTTGACCCCGGAACAGGCCATGCTGGACGCCGCACTGATGGACAGGGTCCGGGAGAAGTTCATGGACGGTCTTCGCCGAGGCCTGCCGCCTGAGGAGAGCACGTGATCCAAACCCCGTCCTTCTACACGTACTTCGGGAAGACCTACCGCGTCGAATCAACGTCCGACGGCGGTCTCACCGGGTACCTCCTCAACGTGCGCTCCGGCGAGTTCGACGAAAGGCCGGAATTCGTCCGCGAGGTCATGTGGGCGATGGCGAGTTCGGATATCAGCAAGGTGCCCGAGCAGAAGTTCGTGCAGGAGACCGAATTCGCCCGTGCGCGTTACCTCAAGGGCAGTGGCCCGATCTTCGCGCTCTACGAGACCATCGACGGCCTGTACGACCAGGCCAGGCGAGAAGACCGCCGGGTACAGCCGCAGGAACTGGCCTTGATCCAGGCACTTCGCGAGCGCACCTTCAAGATGTGGGAGGACGAGCTGGCCCGCCGCGCCGCCGGGGAGCCGCCGTCGTTCCGGGCGGAGCCGCGCTTCCCCGGACACCAGCCGCCGGAGGAAGGGGACTCCCAGTGATGCCCTCCCGACGGCCGAACCGGGCCGGATGATTCACGTGGAACAACTGACTTCCGAACAACAACGCGGGCTGCTGGTCGAGATCGGCAAGCTCATCCGGACGGGTGTCACCGACCCCGCCCACGCCGCCGTCGCCGATTTCCGGCGGGCCGGGGAGCACACCGAACTCGAAGGCCACAACCTCGAACCCGCACCCGGGCTGATCGCCCTCTTCGGCACCCTGCGCACCGGGATGTACAGCACCGGCCGCGGCACCTGGTTGCAGTCGCGGTTCACGCTCAAACCCGATGGCACCTTCGACTTCGACTTCACCCTCGACGACGAACCGGCGTGGAAAGTGGCACCGAAGACTTCGGCGTACCCGGACGAGCTGGCCGCTTTCCCACGCGACGACGAGCACATCCCGGACTGGTGGCGGCTACGTGCGCAGCTGCCGTTGCGTGTCGAGTTCCGGCACGCCCGGATCGTCGACGCCTACACCGAGGGCGAGCCCCCGGTGGTGGACCGGCCGGAGCTCGACGAATCCGAAGCACCGCTGGTCGCGCAGTACCTGGAGCGTGAACCGGCGATCCTCTCGGGCAGCGGCCTCGGGAAGGACATCTTCGATCCCGAAGCCGACGGCGACGTCCCGGAGAGCTACCACACCGACGGCAGCTGGATCTGGCACGCGTCCGTCCCGCATTACCTGCGGAAGTACGGGATCCCGCCGGAGACGGCGCTGGTCGAGCACATCCGGGGCCAGCGGTTCCAGCCGCCGTACGTCGAGCACCTCGTCCGGCGGACCGCCGAGGCGGATCTGCTGGGCAAGCCGCGGCCGAAGCCGGGCCGGTCCGACGTCAAGAAGACCGAAGGCGACATCGCCGCGGAGCTGGAGACGTCGCCGAACCCCGGTCTTGCCGACGAAGACCTCCTGGTCGTTCTGGTCAGCAGGCTCGGGGAGCACGCCGTCTGGCCGGAGGCGTACCGCATCGGCGACCGCGCCGACGGCGCCTGGTGCCTCAACTTCACCGAGAAGGGCTGGGAAGTCGCGGCTTACGCCGTCGGTTCCCCCGTGTCGCCGAAGTACTTCGAAAAGCTTGAAGACGCGGCTCACCAGCTTCTCGGTGCTGTCCTGCTGCATCCCGCGAGGATGACGGCCGGGCACGAAACCCCGTTGGAGACGGCGAAAGAACTCGCCGACTGGCCGGTCAAGGCGGCCGCGGGTGAGCCTCCCCTCACCTTGCTTCGCAACAAGCGTGTCAGCCGGATGGTCGCCGGTACGGTCGTACTGCGGTTCGGCGAAGAGAGCGGCAATCTGGTTCACCACGGAGGGGTACGGTTCGCCACGACATCCCTGCCGCTGGAACGGGAGCGTGTCGGTGGGACCTACCGGCTGCGACGCCCGCTCCACGTGATCACCGGTGTCACCGTCCCGTGGGCGAACATGCCCGGTGGTGCGGTGGCCTACGTGCTCCCGAAGACCATCGCCGAGCACGTGTCCGACGGCAGCCTGGAGAGGATCGAGTAGGTGGAATCGGCGGAAGCGGTAGCCAAGGTCGAAGAGTGGCTGCGCGCGGTCCACGGTCCGGACGTGTCCGAACCGGGCGGCGCCGGCCTGCGCGTGAACCACGAAAAGGTCCTGCGCGTCCCCGAAGGCTGGTCTGTCCCCTACAACACCATCGCCTTCCTCGACGAGGGTCACGCCGAGAAGGAGATCTTCCCGCCGCCGTCGGTGGTCGTCCGCGAACCGGACGGCGAGCTGCGTCAGGCGCATCCGCAGCCCGGCGGGCTCAGCGTCCCGGTCGCGTTCCCCGGCCAGGAGGCGTGGCGCGAGGTCGTCGACCCCGAATACGGCAAGGCCGGACTCGGTGACCTCGGCGTGCCGCTCCCGGTCGTCGCGGGCTGGGTCAAGGTCAATCCGGACGGCGTGCCGACCGGGGACGAACGCGAGAACCCCGAGTACAAGGCCGGTCCGGTCCGCCGTGGTTATCCGAAGCCGGAGAACAGACTCGAAACACTGCTGTCGTTCGCCAGCGTCGGCTGGCTGACCAGGGAACAGCTGCTCATCGGGCTCCTGCGCTGCGAGGTCTACGTCCCGCTCGACCTGGCGTCCGGCAAAACGGAGCGGTTTTATTTCAACGAGGACCGCGCCGAGCTGCGCGTGTTCAGCTCGACCAGGAACCTCCCTTCCCGCGAACACGGGTACTGGAAGGTCGACATCGCCACGCTGGCAAGCTACGAAAGCCCGCCGAATCTGGTGATCAACGGCGGACCGGCGACGTTCGAGGACGTCAGCGGCGCCGAACTCGCCGAGACCGCGCTGAAGTTCCCGCGCCGGGAAGCGCACGTCGACGTCAACGAACGCTGCCCCGAAGCGGATCCCGAGCTGGAGACCCTCTCCGCCGACACCGCCGCGAAGATGGGCCTTCCCGAACCGGTGAAGCCGCCACTGAACGCGGCCGAGCGGGCCCGACGCCGAGGCTTCGAACTCACCGCCGAGGAATGCCAGAAGACCGTGCTCGGCCAGTCGTGGCTGGCGCGGCTCAGACTGCCGGAGCCGCCACGCGGCCATCCGAACGACCTGCGGGCCAACGGTCTCGCACCCGGTTACGACGACGAGGGACAGATCCAGCCACGTCTGGACACCTTCGGCAAGTACTTCGAGCGTGACCGCTCCAGCTCGCGCTACGGCTGGCAGCGCGTCACGGGCGCGTACGTGGGCTTCGCGCTCGGCGAGGCTCTCGGCGCCGCGGTCGACCGGATGCGGCTCGACGAAATCCACAGCACTTACGGCCCGGAAGGGGTCACCGACCTGCCGGTCGCGTTCGACCTGCCCGGCCGGATCGGGCCGCTCACCCAGCGGCTGCTGTTCTACACCGAGGCCGTGATCCGCAGCCCGCACCGCGAGCAGCCGGAGAACCGCGACGCCGAACGGGCACTCGGGACCGTCGCCCGCAACGCGCTGATGCGCTGGTTGCACACCCAGGGCGCCCCGCTGGACAACGCGGACGGCTGGCTGGTGAAGGTGCCGGAGCTGCGGGTCCGGCGTACTCCCGACGACGCGGAACTGAACGCCTACCACGCGCTGGCGACCATCTCCCCGACGGCGATGCCGCTGAGCGGACCGGAAGCGCTGGTCGCGGCCCTGCCGTCGGCCATGACCGCGGCCGGCCCCGGCAGCGCGATGAGTGGCGGTGTCCGGCAGGCGGTCCGCGACCTGGTCTCGGTCACCCACCCCGGCGAGGTCGACGTCGAGGCGGCGACCTACCTGACCTGGCTGTTCGAACCAGCGCTGACCTCGGAGGCGTTCAGCTACCCGGTCTGGAACACCTCCCGCGAGATCTTCAACGAGCAGAACCCGCACCAGCGCGGGCCGGTCTGGGCGGATCTCAAGACGATGGTCGCGGAATCGGTGCCGTTCTTCGGCAAGCACGGGCTGCCCGATCTGCGTGTCCCGGAGCTGATCGGCGACGGCAAGGGCACGCTTTCGGTGCTGGGCCGCGCTTTCGCGGCGCTGTCCGGCTTCGAGAACTACCCGGAGCAAGCACTGCTGCGGGCGGTCAACCACTCGGGCCGCAGTGCCGTGACCGGCGCGATCGCCGGTGCGCTGCTCGGTGCCCGCACCGGCATTCCCGGCCTGCCGCAGAAATGGGTCGAACAGCTGGAACTGCGTTATCTGGTGGAGAACATCGCCACGGACGCGTTCTGGCATTTCGACCGGCATTCGGCACTGCAGGAGGTCGACGGCTGGGACCGGCGGTATCCCCGCTGGTGAATCAGGAATTGGGGACGATGAACGAAGAGGAAGCCGTCAGCCGCGTCGAAGAATGGCTGGCGGGTCAGGGCGCGGAGGGGACGGGCGCGCTGCGGGTCCGTCGCGAGTACGTCGTGCGCGCGACCGGCGGCTGGAACGTCACGTACAACACCGTCGGCTGGCTCGACGGGACCGATCCCGGCACGGGCCTGTTCCCCAGCCCGGTCGCGTTCGTCCCGGACGACGGCGGCGAGATCCGGCTCGACCTGGAGCTGATGGCGGTTTCGGCGGCGGGTGGCGACGCGGACGACGACACGTTCACCCGCTGGACCGAGGTCGTCGACCCCGAGTTCGACCCGGCCGTGGCACCCGGCCTGCCGGTACCGAAGTCGGCGATCGTGCGCTGGGAGCAGCACACGCTGTACGGCGAGCCGACCGGCGCGATCCGCGTGAACCCGGACCACCGGCCAGGACCGTTGTTCGCTGGGCGCCCTAAGCCGCAAAGCGACGTCGAGAAGCTTCTCGGCTACCTCCGCGTCGAGTGGATCACTCCGGAGGAGTTCGTCCACTGGATGCTCGACCTGGACGTGCTGGCCCCGGCGAAGGACGGCCACCTCCAAGTCCGTGACCTCGGTGACGCGGGTGCGAGATTCGTCGTCTACACCTCCGAGCATCAGATCCTGCCGGAGTACGACACCTGGGAACGGACCCAGCCGCGAGTACTGCTGAAGCGCGCGAAGGGCGCTGCCGGCGTCGGCCTGCTGGTGAACCCGGGCCGCCAGGAGACCTTCCACGTCTATCCGGAGACGTTGAGCCGGGTCGCCGACCTCGATCTCCCGGTGGCGGCCGAGCGCACGCCGTCCGTCGAACATCCGGCGTACCTCGGTGAGGACTACACGAAGGCGTACGAGGCACTTCGCGAGGAACTGGGCCAGGACCTCGGCGCGGCCACTTCGAATCTGCGGAGTCTCGCCGACCAGGCCAGGGACAACGGCCTCCCGCTGAGCACCGGCGAACTCGTCCGGTACGTGCGCGGTGCGACGCTGTCGTTCAAGCGGTCCAGGGCGAAGTACGACGGCCGCCCGCTGCCGGAGCTGCCCGCGGATCTGTTCGCGAACGGCATGGTGACGCACTTCTACGACAACGGCGAGCCCCGGCCGAGTGCCTGGACGTTCGGGAAGTTCTACAACCCGACGATCCCCGTCGGCAGCTTCGCGTACCCACGGCTTCTCGGCGCCTACGTCGGCTTCGCGCTCGGGGACGCGCTCGGCTCGGGCGCGGTTCCGGCGGACGGCCTGCCGCTCGGCGGGCTGACCCGGCAGCTGCTGTTCCACACCGAATCGGTGATCCGCGGCCTGGACGCGACCCCGGACAAACCCGAGATCCCGGCGTCACTGCCCGCGGGCGGACGTCCGGACGGCTGGGTCGCGAAGGCCACCGAAGGCGCGGGCCCCGCCCCAGCCGAGTTCTCGACGATGCTGGTGACCGCGCTGGCCGCGACGGTGACCGGTGGTGTGGAAGGCCCCGCCGACAGCGCGTTCTACGCGATGAAGGTGGTCCGTGAGCTGGTCGGTTCCGCCGCCGGGCACGAGGTCGTCCACGGCGCCGAACTGCTGGTGAACTTGTTCCGCGCCCAGCTCGCGGCCCGCGACGGCGTACCCGCGGTGGCGAACTTCCTCGAAGGCTTCGACGAGTACAGCGGCGAGGTCGGCGACCTGGTCAAGACGGTGCTCGACCTCAGGAACGACATCGACGGCGGTAGTGCCGCCGACGTCGGGCAATTCGACAGCATCGGGGACGGCCGGACGCCGCTTTCGGTGCTGGGCAAGGCGTTGTTCGCCGCCGCCAAACGGGGTCACGACCCCGAAGCGGCCTTGGCGCTGGCCGCCCGCGGTGGTGCGGTGACCGGTGCGCTGACCGGGGCGATGGTCGGCGCCAGGCTCACCGTGCCCGGCCTGCCGGAGCACTGGCTCGCCGCGTTTTCCGACCTCGGCGTCGTCGACGGCATGGCGGGCGACGCCTATTACTACTTCAACCGTTTCGGCCTGCCCCGCGAACCCGAACAGCGGCGGCGCTGGGACGCGGACCGGTACCCGCGAGGAGATCAGTAGAGAAATGCGCGAGTGGCTTCAGGATCCGGCGACCTTTTCGCGGCTGCGCGGCAGCCTCTACGCCGGCGCGATCGGTGACGCGCTCGGCGCGAAGACCGAGTTCGACTCGATCGACCGCATCCGCGAGATCGCCGGACCCGCCGGGATCACCGGCTTCATCCCGGCGTACGGCGGGATCGGGCGGATCACGGACGACACCCAGATGACCCTGTTCACGCTGGAAGGCCTGGTCAGAGCCCATGCGGGCGCCCGGGGGGAGCAAGGGACCTTTGCTACCGGCCGGGGGGAGCAAGGGACCTTTGCTAACGTTTTGCCGGTAGAGCAGTCGCTCCAAATGGCCTACCAGCGCTGGCTGCACACCCAGGGCGTCTCGTGGGAACGGGCCCGCGGCCCGGAGAACACGAGCCTGGAACCGGACGGCTGGCTGATCACGAACCGTGAGCTGTTCAGCCGTCGCGCACCCGGTCTCACCTGCTTCAGCGAGCTGGAGGCGTACGGCAAGACCGGGGTGCGCGCCGGTATCGACAAGCCGGTCAACAACTCGAAGGGTTGCGGCGGGGTCATGCGTGCGGCGCCGGTCGCGCTGTGGTCGGACGACCTCGCGGAGGTGTTCCGGCTCGGCGCGGAGAGCGCGGCGCTGACGCACGGTCACCCGAGTGGGTACCTCTCGTCGGGGACGTTCGCGGTGATCGTGCACGAACTGCTGCGCGGGAAACCACTGCTCGCCACCATCGGGACCGCCCGTGCCGAACTGGAGAAGTACCCGGGGCACGAGGAGCAGAGCGTCGCCTTGGATCAGGCGCTCGCGCTGGCCGGGCAGGGGGCTCCGACACCGGAGAAGCTCGAAACACTCGGGCAGGGAAACGTCGGCGAAACCGCGCTTTCGATGTCGGTCTACGTCGCACTGGCCACCACTGATCCGAATTCCGCACTGCTCGCGTCGGTGAACCACAGTGGCGACAGCGATTCGACGGGATCGATCTGTGGCAACCTCGTCGGCGCTATGTACGGCGAAGAAGAGCTACAGACGGACTGGCTGTCGAAACTGGAGTTGTCCGAGGTGATCGGACAGCTGGCCGATGACGCCCTCGCGGAGTTCGGCGGAACCGCGCCAGGTGACGACCGGTGGTACGTCCGGTACCCGGCCTACTAGATTTACCTCCGGTTTGGGGAACTTGGGGAGGGGAACTGATCGTGCGTTACCGGGTTCAAGCGGCAGAGCGGCCAGATGGCCTATACGCCGTGTGGGGGGACACCGTCTTCGCGGCCCAGCGGTCGACCGAGGACGGCACGCTGCTGCTCATCGCACCGCCGGGGGAAGCGGTGCCGGAGGGCTTCGACCGCGAGTGGAACGGTCGTGCCGCCCGCGTGGTGCTGAACGGCGAGGTCGGCGCGACCTTCAGTCTGCAGACGCACGGCCGCTTCGACGACGAGCACTTCCAGATCGCGCCGCAGACCGGCGGCGAGCTGACCTTGCGCTGGGCGGGCGAGGACGCGGCCCGCGCGGCCGAGCTGGGGCTGACGGATTTCTCGACCACGGCCGCGGCGTCGCAGCTGACGGCGTTATGGCAGACCAGGCACGATTTCGTCGAGACACCGGACGCCCGGCCGCAGATCGGCACGGGTGACCAGTCGGCGCTGCTGCGCGCCATCGGCCGGACGCTGCTGCCAGTGCTGCCGCCGGGCTGGCAGCGGGTCGGCGCGCAGTTCCGGCAGGTCGGCGACTATGCCGAACTCGAAGTCCGCTCGGTCGGCGACGAGGGCAACGGCCCGGTGTCGGTGTCGATCGCGGCCCCGCCGGTGCTCGGATCGCTGTTCGCGCGGCTGCGCGCGGCGATGTACAACCCCGAGACCGGCGCCTGGTTCCAGGGCACCTTCACACTGGACTCCGAATCGCATTTCGACTTCGACTTCGACGCCGAGCAGGAACCCACCTGGCGGCTGACGCCGAACGAAGGCGGGAAGCCGTCTCCGCGCGCGTACACCACCGAGCTGGCGATCTTCCCGCGTGACGCGAAGCAGGTCCCGACCTGGCTCTCGGCGAAGGCGGGCCTGCCACTGGACGTCGTCTTCCGGCACGCGAAGGTCGCCGACGCGCACAACGAGGGCGAGCGCCCGGTCGTCAACCGGCCGCCGGTGCCGCCGGACCAGATCCGCGGGGTCCTGGATTACCTCTTCCGCTCGCCGGTGGCGGTGTCCCGGCCGGGTCCGCAGCCCGACATCTTCACCCCGAACGGCCCGCCGGACGTCCCGAACGCCTTCCATACCGACGGTGTCTGGATCTGGCCCGCCGCCGTCCCGCATTACCTGCGGAAGTACGGCGTGCCGCCGGAGCCGGAGCTGGTCGAGCACATCCGGGCCGCCGGGTTCCGGCCGCCACTGGTCGGCGAGCTGGTGCGGGCGACCGCCGAAGCGGAACTCGTCGGCAAGCCGCGGCCGTCACAAACCGACGCGGACCTGCCGGACGACGGGATCCGCACCCGCGTGGAGCGCGACGGCGAGCCGGGTCGCGACATCCGCGCCGGTGAGGTGCTGGACGTGCTGGCACAGCGGCTCGCCGAGCACGGGGTCGCCCCGGCGGCGTACCGCATCGGCGCGCACGCGGTGCCGGAGCCGGGGATCTGGACGCTGCGCCGCGCCGAGAACGGCTGGGAGGTCTCACGGCCGCCGTCGGACGAGCCGGTGGCGTTCGCCAAACTCGAAGAAGCGGCCCGGTTCTTCCTCGGCACCCTGCTGCTTTACCCGGCACGGGCCGCGGTGGGCGCGAACGAGGAGGCCGACAACCCGGCCGACTGGCCGATCCTGCCGCTGCGGGGCGAGCCGCCGCTGAACTTCTTTCGCCGCAAGCGGATCGTCGTACTCCCAGCCGGCACCACCATCCAGCGGTTCGGGAACGAGACCGGCAACCTCGTGCACGCCGAGTCGGCCCGGTTCATCGAGACCTCGCTGGCGGCGGACCGCGAACGGGATCGCCGCCTCTACCGCGTCCAGCGTCCGTTGCGCGTGGTCACCGGGATCACCGCGCCGTGGAACGGGACACCGGGCGGAGCCGTGGCCTACGTGCTGCCCCGGCCGATCGCCCAGCATCTCGAAACCGGCGCGCTCTCGCGAGTCCAGTAGCGCGTCGGTCAGGACGCGGTGATGAGCACGGCGGGGGACCACCAGTAGTCGGCCAGCGGCTCGATCCGGATACCGGTGAAGCCCGCTTCCTTGAGCTGCGAGGCCCAATCGGTGGCGGGCTGCTCCCAGTTCGTCCGGTCCGCCCCGGGTTTGACCAGGCCGAGCAGGATCGGCAGCAGGAAGCCCTGCGCCACCAGCGACGCGTCCCTGCCGTACTCCGAGATCCCGCGTTCGTAGCGGGTGACCAGCGAAAGCAGGTACTCGGCGGAGTCTTCGTCGTACTCGGGCACGTCGAACTCGGCGAGTACGAGGCAGGCGGTGCGTGGCCGGAGCGCACGCAGGACCTCGGTGCGTTCCGCGGTCGGGATCGACTGGAGCGCGAAGGTCGACTGCGTCAGCTGCCACTGCCGGTCGCCGTCGCGGGCGAGGAACTCCTGCGCGGTTTCGTCCCAGGTGTGCAGGCCGTGGGTGCCGTCGAGGTGCTTGCGGGTTTCCGCGAGCAGCGCACTCGACGGCTCGACGAGGTCGATCCGGCCGGGATGCCGGTCGGCCTGTTCGAGTGCGGGGACGACGGCGAGCCCGTCGCCGCAGCCGAGGTCGAGCAGCGAGCCGACGCTTCCGTAGCGCCGGGCGAGCATCACGCTGAGCTTCCGGTAAAGGTTGACGTTCCCGCCGCCGCGGATGAACGCCGTGAACGCGGCAGGCTGGTCGTAGACCGGTCCACCGCCGCCCTCGGTCAGGTAGCGCCGCAATTCGTTCCCGAGCGTGGATCCGGCACGCCCGGCGAGGTCCGCCGCCTTGGCCGGGTCACCGTCGCGGTACGCGGTGAGCGATTCGGCCAGGACTTCCGTTTTCGTCATGTTCTCCTGTTTACCGTCAGAAAGGCACCCAAAGGGTGACTCTGGTGCCATTGCCTGGAGCCGACTCCACCCTGGCGGTCCCGCCGACCTCGCGGAGCCGGGCGGTGATGGACTCACTGATGCCGAAACCGGCGGGGCGGGAGTCGAGGCTGAACCCGGCGCCGTGATCGCGGGTGATCACCGTGACGCCGCCTTCCTGTTCCTCGACCCGCACGACGACCTTGTCCGTCCCGGCATGTTTGAGCGTGTTGCGCAGTGACTCGCGGACGGCGTCGCGGATGGCGATCTGCCGGACCTCCGAAAGCGTGTCGTCGTCGAGTTCGGCGATCACGAGCTGGGCACGCAGGCCGTCCCTCGCCATCTCCGCCGCCAGCGACGCGAGCTTCTCACCCAACGGCCGCGACCCGGCCTCCGACCGCTCCGAAGTCTCGTACTCGATGGTCTGCCGCAGTTCCATCGACTGCGCCCGCGCCAGCCGCTGGACCTCGGCGAGCCGGGTCGCGGGGTCCCCCTTGTTGGCGAGCGCGATCGCTTCGAGGGTCTGCAGCACGGAGTCGTGCAGGATCCGGTGCTGGCGGGCGCGTTCGGCGATCCGGCCGTTGCGGATGCCGTAGGCGAGGGCGAGCCGGGTGCCGAGCCCGATCAGGACGAGCGCGCCGCTGGCGGTGAAGAGCACACCGAGGATCGACGGGAAGGTGGCCATGGCGTCGCCGGGCGCGGCCTTGCCGGTGCCGAGCAGGGACGCCACCATCCGGACCGGGAAACTGGCGAGCGCCAGCCCCACCGCGGCGGGCATCCCCAGCGCCAGTGCCAGCAGCGCGACCTCGCCGAGCAGGTGTTTGCCGGGCACCGCCATCGCTTCGGTGTACACCGAGGCCGGCACGAGCGCGCCGACGGCCGGCGGCGCGAGCAGGGTGAACACCAGGTCGAGGGCCAGCAGCCGGGCGGCGTGCTGCGGCCGGAACGGCGCCGAGCGCAGCATCCACCGGATCCCGTACAGCGACAGCGCGACCGACCCCAGTGCCACCAGCCCGACCGGGCCGATCCCGATCATGCCGTGGGTGGAGACGTAGACACCGAAAGCGCCGGGTACCGCGAAGAGCCGGTAGACCAAGGGGACGAGCACGACATAACGGGCGGCTCGCAACAGGAGGTTGTCGCGATAGGTGGTGTCGACCGGCCCAGACATCTGCTGGATCCGCCGCAACGCCCGGATCGGCGTCGGATCGCCGATTTCGTCGGACAGCTCGCTCGTCGCCGTGGCCAGCGCGGGCGCGCCACGACGCAGCAACGTCGCCAGAAAACTGGGTGGCCGCTTCGCCATGGAATCTCCCCCTGCCCGGAGCACCGGCGCGAGTATGTCGGCTAACGGCACAACGAGCCAGGGTCCAACGGGGTTATCTCAACCGATGACGGGGGAAATCCGTGACGAAACGGGTGAACGTCAGCCGCCGATGCCGTTCTCGGCCGCCCACTTCTTCAGTTCGGCGACGGCGTCGTCGTGCTCCAGCGGACCGCGGTCGAGCCGGAGTTCCTTCAGGAACTTCCACGCCTTGCCGACGTCCGGCCCCGGCCTGAGGTCGAGGATCCGCATGATCTCTTCGCCGTTGAGGTCCGGCCGGACGCGGTCGAGGTCTTCCTGCGCCTGGATCGTCGTGATCCGCTTTTCGAGGTCGTCGTAGGTCGCCTGCAGTGCGGCCGCCTTGCGCCGGTTGCGGGTGGTGCAGTCGGCGCGGACCAGCTTGTGCAGCCGGGGCAGCAGGTCGCCGGCGTCGGTGACGTAGCGCCGCACCGCCGAATCGGTCCACTCACCCTTGCCGTACCCGTGGAACCGCAGGTGGAGGAACACGAGCTGGCTGACGTCCTGGACGATCTCCTTCGAGAACTTCAGCGCGCGCAAACGCTTGCGCACCATTTTGGCGCCGACGACCTCGTGGTGGTGGAAGCTCACGCCGCCGCCGGGCTGGAACTCGCGTGTCGCGGGCTTGCCGATGTCGTGCAGCAACGCCGCCAGCCGCAGGATCAGATCCGGCTCCGACGTCGGCTCGTGCGTCTTCTCCAGGTCGATCGCCTGCTCGAGCACGGTCAGCGAGTGCTGGTAGACGTCCTTGTGCTGGTGGTGCTCGTCGATGGCGAGCCGCATTCCGGGTACTTCCGGCAGCACGCGGTCGGCGAGCCCGGTGCCGGCCAGCAGCTCGATCCCCGGCCGAGGGTCGTCGGCCAGCAGCAGCTTCGACAGCTCGGCCTGGACGCGTTCGGCGGTGATCCGGTCGATCTCCTCGGCCATCGACGTCATCGCGTCGACCACCCGCGGCGCCGCGGTGAACCCGAGCTGAGCGGAGAACCGCGCGGCACGCAGCATGCGCAGCGGGTCATCGGCGAAGGACTCCTGCGGGGTCGCGGGTGTGTCGAGCACCCGGTCCCGCAGTGCCCGCAGCCCGTCGTGCGGGTCGACGAACGCCTTGTTCCCCAGGTCGATCGCCATCGCGTTGACGGTGAAGTCGCGGCGGAGCAGGTCGACCTCGATGCTGTCGCCGAAGGTGACCTCGGGGTTGCGGCCGACACGGTCGTAGCTGTCGGCGCGGAATGTGGTGATCTCCAGGGTCATGCCCTGTTTGGTCACGCCGACCGTGCCGAACGCGATGCCGACGTCCCACACCGCGTCACCCCAGACGCTCACGATCTTGAGCACCTGGTCCGGCCGCGCGTCGGTGGTGAAGTCGAGATCGTTCGACGGCCTGCCGAGCATCATGTCGCGGACGCTCCCGCCGACCAGGTACAGGCTGTAACCGGCCTTCGCGAAGAGCTTCGCGAGCTCGTCCGCGAGCGGCGAAATGCGCATCAGCTCCGTCACAGCGTTCTGCATCGCAGCGCTCTTCCCCGCAATCGCCTGCCCGGCGACCACCTTGTTCACGACAATCCCACCACGATTTGGCTGTACTTACCGAGACACTTACTACGACCCGGCCCAACACGGGCACGGAGAGCCAGCGTACCCGTACCGCCGTTTGCTCTAGCATCGCAGCATGTCTGGATCAGCCGGCCGCTCCGGCGCCTCGAAGCCGGGCCGCCGGCGGAGGCGCAGGCGGGGAAGGCGGCTGACCACGGTCGACGAGACCTCGGCAGGCGGTCTGGTCGTCGACGCCGAACGGGCCAACGCCGCGCTGATCGGGCGGCTCGACCGGCACGGCAGACTGCTGTGGTCGCTGCCGAAGGGCCACATCGAGGACGGTGAGACGCATGAGCAGACAGCGGTGCGTGAGGTGAAGGAGGAAACCGGTATCTCCGCACGGGTACTGCAGCCACTGGGCACCATCGACTACTGGTTCGTGGCCGAGCGACGCCGGGTCCACAAGACGGTGCACCATTTCATCCTGGAATCCACCGGCGGCGAACTTTCGGACGAGGATGTCGAGGTGACCGAGGTCGCCTGGGTGCCGCTCGCCGACCTGGAGACCACCCTCGCCTACTCCGACGAGCGCAAGCTCGTCCGGAAGGCCAAAGAACTCTTCGCGCAGCAACGCCCACACCGCCGAGGGAGCACCTGAGTGAAGCGGCTTGCCGCCACTGTCCTGTCGATCCTGTTCCTGGCACTGCCCGCGTTGGTCGGCGCGACCGCGCACGCACAGGAGCAACCCCGGCTGCGCGTGGACCTCGATCAGCTGAACCCGCGCGTGGTCAGCACGAACTCGACGTCGCTGACCATCACCGGCCGGGTCACCAATATCGGTGACCGGAAGATCAGCAAACTGGGTGTCCGGCTGCAGCTGGGCACCCGGCTGCAGACCGAGCAGCAAATCGGTGACGTACTCGCCGGCGGGACGTTCAAGGACCTGTCGGCCACGGACTTCGTCGACCTCGAACCGGACACCCTGGAGGCGGGCCAGAGCGCCGGCCTGAACCTCACCGTCCCGCTCGGCACGACCTCGAAGCTCCAGTTCCCCCGGCCCGGCGTGTACCCGCTGCTGGTGAACGTCAACGGCACCCCCGATTTCGGCGGCCCGGAGCGGCTCGCGGCGGTCAGGCTGCTCATGCCGGTGCTCGGCGTCCCCGGCAGGGCACCCGCGTCGCGTCCGCCGTCGCCGCCGTCGGCGAGCCTCCTGTGGCCGATCGCGAACAGCACGGTCCACGTCGTTTCGTCCCCGCTCGGCGGCCCGCTGACCCTTGCGGACGAACGGCTGGCAGCCGAACTCGGCAATGGCGGACGGCTCGACTCGCTGGTCGCGGCCGCGCGGGCGGCCGAGGCCGACACGAAGGTCTCGTCGTCGTTGTGCCTGGCCATCGACCCCGATCTGGTCGCGACCGTGGACGGCATGACCCGCGGCTACCAGGTCGCCACCGGCGGGGCCCCTGTCCCCGGCCAGGGCGTCGAGGCCGCGAAGAACTGGCTCGGTCAGCTGAAGGCGCTGGTCGCGGGCCGGTGCGTGGTCACCCTCCCGTTCGCCGACGCCGACCTCACCGCGCTGACGAAGGTCCGCGCCGGTGACGCCACCGACACCTCGCTCCTGACCGGCGCGATCGGCGGCGCGGTGACGATCAAGAACCTCCTCGGCATCCAGCCGCAGGACGGCGTGCTCTGGCCCGGCGGCGGCCTCGACTCGCAAACCGTCGAAGCGATCGGCAAGGCCGGGGTGAAGACGGTGCTCACCGACTCGGCCAACCTCCGCTCCGGGTCACCGGTATCGGGCGTGGTCTCCGTCGAAGGCACGGCCCTGCGTGCCCAGCCGATCGACTCACTGATCACGTCCGCGTTGAACGGGTCGGCGTCGGCCCAGAACGGGCTCGGCGCGATCGCCTTCCGGGCCGGGCTCGGCGGGCAGGCCGCCGGGCAGGAACGGTCTTCGCTGCTCATCGCCCCGCCGCGGCACTGGGACGCGACCCGGCCCGAACTCACCGCCTTCCTGGAGCGGATGGGTGACTTCTTCACCGCCGGTCTCGCCAAGCCCTCGCCGCTGCCCGACCTGCTCGGCGTCGGCCCGGCGGGCTCGGCGTCGATCAACTACGACCCGCAGGACCTGAAGACGGCCACCAGCGGCGACGTCACCGCGAAGATGTCCCAGATCGACAACGAGGCACTGGGCCTGTCGTCGGCGATGACCATGGATGCAACCAAACGAGTGAATCCGGCCGACGTGATCGCCCCCGTCCGGCTGGCCTTGATCCGGGCCGCGTCGACTTCGTGGCGTGGCGCGGACGCCGGTGTCGTCACCGGCAACGCCCGCGGGGACCTCGAAGCGATCCGCGGCCAGGTGACCGTGGAACGGCCGAAGCAGACGATCGCGCTGGCCTCCGGCGCGTCACCACTGCCGGTGTTCATCACCAACAGCCTGCCGGTCGGCGTCGACGTCCAGGTCGCCTTGAAGAACAACGTTGGCCTGCGACCGACGGACGAAGCCCAGTTGCGGGCGCAGATGGTCCCGGCCAACAGTGCTCGCAACCGGCTGCTCCCGGTCGAGGCCCTGCGGGCGGGCCGGTTCAGCGTCGACGTGGCGCTGAGCACGCCCGACGGGACCAAACTCGGCTCCGACGCGCGGTTCGAGCTGACCTCGACAGAGTATGGCGCGATCACCATCATCATCACCGTCACGGCGGCCGGCGCGTTGCTGCTGCTCTCGGGCCGCCGGATCTACCGGAGGATCAAAGACTCGCGCGCCGATCGGGCGAACGAACCCACCCCACGTGTGACCGAGGACGCACAGGTTTAAGTGTTTCCGGGCGATGCCGATTACCCTGGGTCGAACGATGCCGCCGGGCATCACGTAGTCGAGCACCGAGGATTGGGCACGCGTTGGAAAGAGAGCCGGGTGTACCGCCCGAGCGTGCAGGCCGTCCCCGGCGCGAAGGTACTCCGCCACCACCACCGGCACCACCGCCACCGGCACCGCCTCGGCGCACCGATGGCCCGGCGCGCCGTCCGGAACGTTCCGGGCGCCCTGAACGCGCGGAACGTCGTCAGCCGCCACCGCAGCAGGTCCCACCCGAACGCGGTGAGCGACCGCGCCGGGCGGCACCGCCGCCGCAGCCATCACCACCGCCGCCGGTGGACGGCCGCCGTCAGCGTGTCGCGGGCCGTCTCGACGACGAAACACGGCGGCTGAGGCCACCCCAGAACCCGCCGTCGAACCAGGCTCCGCCCCGGCAGGCACCCGCGGCGCCTCCGGCACAGGGGACGCCGCCTCCGCCGACCCGGCGCCAGCCGGTCCCGCCGCCGCCGCAGCTGCCACAGCCGACCCAGAACCCGCCGCCGCGCCGTCCGCCAACGCAACCGCCGCAGGCACCGCACCAGACCCCGCCCCCACCGCATCGGGGGCGCCGCCAGCCACCACCGGTCCGCCCGTGGCAGCAGGACCCACGCGACGAACCCGACGCGACGCGGTTCATCCCGCGCACGCCCGGCGTCCCGATGGGGTCGCGCTGGCCGGTCGCCGACCCCGACGTCCTCCGCCCGTACGACCAGCTCGCCACGCAGGTCATGCCTGCGATCAAGGACGCGCCGCTGGTCAAACCGCGGCCGGGGCATACCGGCGAACAAGACGTCGTCGCCCCGGCGAAGGCGCCGTCGATCGCGAAGTCGAGCGGCCGGATGGCGATCGCTTCGCTGATCAGCCGGATCACCGGCTTCGCCTGGAAGCTGCTGCTGGTCGCCGCGATCGGCGCGGGCGTCGAGAACGACTCGTTCAACGTCGCCAACACGATGCCGAACATCATCTTCGAGCTGCTGATGGGTGGTGTGCTGTCGAGTCTCGTGGTCCCGCTGCTCGTGCGGTCGCAGGACGACAAGGACGGCGGCGAGGCCTATACCCAGCGGCTGGTCACGGTCGCGGGCACGCTGCTCGTCGGCGGTACGGCCATCGCGGTCTTCGCGGCTCCGCTGATCACCAAGCTCTACGTTGACCAGAGCGGACAGGCGAACCCGGGACTGGTCACCGCCTTCGCGTACCTGCTGCTGCCGCAGATCTTCTTCTACGGCCTGTTCGCGCTGCTCTCGGCGGTGCTGAACGCGAAGAACGTTTTCGGCCCGACGGCATGGGCGCCGGTGATCAACAACCTGGTCGTCATCTTCACCATCCTCGTGGTGTGGGTGATGCCGGGGAACATCGCGCTCGATCCGGTGTCGATCACCGACCCGAAGCTGCTGACGCTGGGCATCGGCGTGACCGCGGGCATCGTGGCGCAGTCCGTGCTGCTGATCCCGCCGCTGCTGCGGTCCGGGTTCAAGTTCAAGTGGCGCTGGGGCATCGACAAGCGGATGAAGGAGTTCGGCGGGCTCGCGCTGTGGACCGTCGGCTACGTCGCGGTCAGCCAGGTCGGTTACACGATCACGACCCGCGTCCTGACCAGCGGCACAGCCGGCGGGGTGACGGCGTACAGCAACGCCTGGCTGCTCTTCCAGCTGCCGTACGGCGTCATCGGTGTCTCGCTGCTGACCGCGATCATGCCGAGGATGAGCCGGGCGGCCGCCGACGGCGACCACAAGAAGCTGATCGGCGACCTCTCCTACGCGTCGCGCATCTCGACCGTGATGCTCGTGCCGATTTCCGCCGTGATGACCGTGGTCGGCGGTTCTGTGGGTATCGCCCTGTTCACCTTCGGCAAGGGCAAGATCGAGTCCGCGTCGCGGATGGGTGAGGCGCTGGCCATCTGTGCCTTCGCGCTGCTCCCGTACGCGCTGGTCATGCTGCAGATGCGGGTGTTCTACGCGATGAAGGACGCGCGGACGCCGGTGCTGATCATGATCGTGATGACCGTGGTGAAGGTGCCGCTGCTCTATCTGTGCCCCGCGCTGCTCGCGCCGGACAACATCGTGCTCGGCGTGATGATGGTCAACGGCCTCACCTTCGTCGTCGGCGCGATCCTCGGCCAGGTTTGGCTGTGGGTGACCCTCGGGAATCTCCGGAGCAAGCGGGTTCTCGGCGTGATCCTCTTCACGCTCGTCGCGAGTGTGCTCGGAGTGGGCGCGGCATGGCTCGCCGGGCAGATCGTGCCTGACTCGTTCGGGGTGAAAATCCAGGCCTGGGTGCGGCTTCTCCTGCAGACGGCCGTCGGGATCGCGGTTTCATTCGGCGTGCTCATCGCGCTGAAGGTCGAGGAATTGAAGCCCGCGACGGACAGAATCACCCGGCTGATCAAGCGCGGGTAACGATTCACGCACGGATGGCGCGCGTTCCCGCGTCGTATTCTGGGTACCCTCGGTGCGGGAGCTACGCGGGAGAGTGCGGTGGATACGAGACGGAGCGAACAGGCAGGGGAGGCGAGCCACGTGGGCATCCGGGCCCAAGAAGGGTCGCTGGCCCCTGGCCGGGTCGTCGGTGACGGCCGGTATCGCCTGCTCGCACAGTTCGGGGTGGACGAACGGGCCGCCGCGCATCTTTGGCGTGCCCGTGACGGGCAGCTGAAGCGTGACGTGGCGCTGACCTTGCTGGTCGGTGACCCGGCGAACGCGGAAGCCGCGAGGCTCGCGCGCCGGACACTGGAGCGGGCGGCGCACGCGGCGAAGTTCGGCCACGGCGGGGTCGCGCGTGTCCTCGACGTGCTCAGCCTCGGCAGCGGCGTCACTTCGAGTGAAGGTCTGCTCGGTGTCGTCGTGGCGGAATGGACCAAGGGCAGCGACCTGGTCGACCTGGTGGCACAGCGCCCGGTGGCGCCGGCCGCCGCGGCCAGGATGGTGCAGGCGCTGGCGGAAGCCGTCGACCACGCGCACCAGAACGGTCTCGTCCTCGGTCTCGACCACCCGCAGCGGCTGCGGCTCACCCCGGACGGCGCGCTGAAGCTCGCCTTCCCCGGTCCGCTGCCCGAAGCGACCCTTCGCGACGACGTCAAAGCACTCGGCGCGGTCCTTTACTTGCTGCTGACCGGCCGGTGGGCACTGCCCGGCGGGCCCGCCGGGATCCCGGCGGCGCCGCTCGCGCCGACCGGACGCGTCATCCCGCCGCGGTCACTGGTCCCGACCGTCCCGGTCGAGTTGTCCTCACTCGCCGTCCGCACCATCGAGGACGGCGGCCACGGCGGGATCCGGACCAGCGCGGCCATCTTGCGTGTGCTGGACCAGGCCGCCGAGGCCGAGGAGCGCACCCAGCTGATCAAGGCCGTCGGTGAGGAAGAACCACCCGCCGAAGCGGACGGCACGGTCTGGACGACCAAGAAGCCGGTCAAGGACGTCGCACGGCGCAAGAAGCTGGCGTTCGGCGTCACCGTGCTCGTCGTCGCGACCGTGGTCATCCTGGCCTGGGTCGGGATGATGCTGATCAACCTGTTCCAGGGCGAGTCCAAGTCGAGCGGGCCGAATATCAACGTCGGCGCGTCCTCGTCGCAGGTCGTGCCGCCGCCGGGTGAGCAGCAGCCCCCACCCGCGCAACAGCCGCCACCCGCGCCCGCGCTGGGTGCGGCGGTGAAGCCGTCCGCGGTCGCCGTCTACAACCCGGGCAGCAAGGGTGACAGCCCCGGCCGCGCCAGGAACACGACCGACGGTGACGCGGGAACCTCCTGGAAGACCGACGAGTACGACAAGCAGCTCCCGGTGCTCAAGGACGGCGTCGGGGTGATCGTCACCTTCAAGGATCCGATCAACTTGAGCCAGCTCAAGATCAACTCGGGAAGCCCGGGTTCCAAGGTCGAAATCCGCTCGGCGGACAAGAAGAACCCGAAGCTCGACGAGACGAAGGTCGTCGGGAGCGGGGACCTCGCCGACGGCGAATTCACCATTGCTTTGCAGCAGCCGCAACAGGGTCAGTACTTCATCATCTGGATCACACAATTGGGTGAAGACGGTGACGGCAAGTTCATGACCGAACTCAAAGAGCTGACGTTCCTGCCTGCGGGGTGACGCATCCGACAGGGTCAGTAGGCTCTCCCGGGTGACAGCTGCAGCTCCCACGGACGCGGATCTCATAGCGGCGCATGCCGCTGGAGACCCGCACGCGTTCAGTGAACTGGTCCAGCGACATCGAGACCGCCTGTGGGCGGTGGCCCTGCGTACCGTGCGGGATCCCGAAGAAGCCGCGGACGCCCTGCAGGACGCTTTTATTTCCGCGTTCCGCGCCGCCGGCAACTTCCGGGCCGAATCACAGGTCACGACATGGCTGCACCGCATCGTCGTGAACGCGTGCCTCGACCGGATCCGGCGACGGCAGGCAAGACCGACCGTCCCACTGCCCGAGACCGGGCAGTTCAACGAGCCTGCCTCACCACGCGACTCCATGTCCGAGCGGGAGACCAGCCTCGTGGTGAAGGAAGCCCTCGACCAGCTTCCCGAAGATCAACGTGCCCCGATCGTGTTGGTCGATGTCGAGGGATACTCCGTCGCCGAGACGGCGAAGATGCTCGGCATCGCCGAGGGCACGGTCAAGAGCAGATGTGCCCGAGGTCGCGGAAAGCTCGCGAAGGTTCTCGGACATCTGCGGAACCCCGATGCGATTGCGAACGTCCCAACTCACGAAAGCAAACGCGAACGCGCCACCCCGGAACGGGGTGCCAGGCGTCCTCAGGGCACGCCGGGTGACGGGGAGGGACGATGACAGACGAGAGCAGGGGGATCGGTGGGACCGTCGGTCCGCCGTGGTCTGTCGATGTGCTCGCCGACCTGCACGCAGGCGTGCTGGACGAGCGGGAGGCGGCCGAACTCTGGCCACTGGTGAACGCCGACCCCGACGCACTGGCGATCATCGAAGCACTGGAAGCGACCACGGCCGACCTCGCGGAACTCGCGAATGAGCCGGTCGCGCCGATGCCCGCGGAATTCGCGGCACAGATCGACGCGGCACTCGCCGCCGAGATGCGTCAGGCGTCGCTTGGCTTTCCGGGTGCATTTGAGACGCGGCAGGCGCAGGTCGCCCCGGTGGTGGACCTCGCGGCAGCACGGCGGAAGCGAAACAAGCGGATCGGCTGGGGCGCCGGGATAGCGACCGTGGCCGCGGCGGCCATCGCCGCCGTCGCGATCGCCGTGCCCGCCACGCAGCAGCCGAACACGGGCGGCGTCGCACAGCCTCCGCCCGCCCCCGTCGGCCCTTCGGTCGGCGGAGACGGCGGCGGGGCCGAAGCACTCGTCGGCAAGGCGATCGGCGTCCGCGACTTCGGCTCCCTGAAGACCGAAGAGCGGCTCGACGCCTGTGTCGCCGCCGCCGGTCTGGACCCCGACGTGCGGCCGGAGGGCATCCGGCCGGTGAACGTTGCGGGCAAGGACGGCGTGATGGTGATCTACACCACAGGCAAGCTCGCCCAGTTCCGCATCGTCGCCTTCGGGGCCGACTGCGGCCCTGGCAACCCGGCCCTCCTGTTCGACAAAATCATCGGACAGAAGTAGCCACCCGAAACCTCACTGGTCCCTCGCTTCCCACCAGCCCCAAAACGGGGGGAGCGGGGGACCTTTGCTATCGCGCTAGCTTTTCTAGCGGCGCTAGAGGTCGGATCTCGGGCCTGGAGCAAGGCTGGAGAAGTAGTGGCGGTCACGGGCGGGAACACCGCCACCTACGATCGTGTTGAGCCTGGTGAACAGGTCACTACGAGCGGAGGTCCACGGGTGGCTGCCGAGGAGATCAGGAACCTGATCGTTGTTGGGTCGGGTCCTGCTGGGTACACCGCCGCCGTTTACGCGGCGCGAGCGCAACTCGAACCGCTGGTGTTCGAGGGCACTCAGTTCGGCGGTGCGTTGATGACAACGACGGAGGTCGAGAACTTCCCCGGCTTCCGCGAAGGCATCCAGGGTCCCGACCTCATGGAAGAGATGCGTGAGCAGGCCAAGCGCTTCGGTGCCGACCTGCGCCAGGAGGACGTCGAGTCCGTCGAGCTGACCGGTGACGTCAAGTACGTCGTCGCGAACGGCAAGCGCTACGCGGCCCGCGCGGTCGTGCTTTCGATGGGTGCCGCGGCCCGCTACCTGAACGTCCCGGGTGAGCAGGAACTGCTCGGCCGCGGTGTTTCGGCCTGTGCGACTTGCGACGGCTTCTTCTTCCGCGACCACGACATCGTGGTCGCGGGCGGCGGCGACTCCGCGATGGAGGAGGCGACCTTCCTGACGAAGTTCGCCAAGTCCGTCACGATCGTCCACCGCCGCGAGGAGTTCCGCGCGTCCAAGATCATGCTGGAGCGCGCCCGCGACAACGAGAAGATCAAGTGGGCGCTCAACAAGCAGATCACCGGGGTCGAGGGTGAGGGCAAGGTACAGGGCCTGAAGGTCAAGGACACGGTGACCGGCGAGGAGTCCGAGCTGGACGTCACCGGTTTCTTCGTCGCGATCGGCCACGACCCGCGCAGCGAGCTGGTGCGCGGGCAGGTGGATCTCGACGAGGACGGCTACGTGCTCACTCAGGGCCGGACGTCCTACACGAACCTGCCCGGCGTGTTCGCGGCCGGAGACCTGGTCGACCGCACCTACCGGCAGGCGATCACCGCCGCGGGTTCGGGCTGCGCCGCTGCGATCGACGCGGAACGATGGCTCGCGGAGCACGCCGACGTCGAGACCGCGCACGAGACCCCCGAGCTGGTCGGCGGCGGCTACGGCGCTTCCGCCGGCTGACTTTCCCGTAGCACCGGAGTTCACCACCCCCAGGAGGAGACACCATGGCCAACAACACCGTGACGGTGACCGACAAGACGTTCGTCGACGACGTGCTCACGAGCGAGAAGCCCGTGCTGGTCGACTTCTGGGCGACCTGGTGCGGCCCGTGCAAGATGGTCGCCCCGGTGCTCGAGGAGATCGCGGCGGAGAACGGCGAAAAGCTGACCATCGCCAAGCTCGACATCGACGCCAACCCGAACACTGCGCGTGACTACCAGGTGATGTCGATTCCGACGCTGATCCTGTTCCAGGGTGGCAAGCCGGTGAAGCAGATCGTCGGCGCCAAGCCGAAGGCCGCGCTGCTTTCGGACCTCGCCGACGTCCTCTGATCTCGCGTTTCACCAGCCGAAACCCGGGGCCTGCCCAGGCTCCGGGTTTCGTCGTTCCGGATACCGGGTATTTCCGGGGGTCACGGGAACATGATCATGGTGCTCGGCCGGGTTCCACGAACGGGGACTTGACGCACCGACCGGGCCTCCGCGCTCACCGAGAGTTCACAGGGCACAATAGAGCACCGGGGTTCGCCCCGCAGAGTTTTCACGTCGTGCATCGAGCTCGATTCGGTGCCCCAAAGGAAGAGCGAGGGGTGCATGCGGGTACTCCGCCGCGGTGACGCCGGACCGGACGTCGCCGAGATCAGGTCCACGCTGGCGGCGATGGAGCTGCTCCCGCCGGTGACCGAATCCGGGGAGTACGCGGTCTTCGACACGCTCATGGAGCACGCTGTCCGGGCGTTCCAGCAGGGTCGTGGGCTCATCACCGACGGTTTGGTGGGTCCGGCGACCTATCAGGCGCTTCGCGGCGCGGGCTTCCACCTCGGGAGCCGCCCGCTCGCCTATTTGTTCTCCGCCCCCATGCAGGGGGACGACGTCTTCACGCTCCAGGAGCGGCTGACCGAACTCGGCTTCGATGCCGGCCGCCCGGACGGGCACTTCGGCGCCCAGACCGAACGCGCGCTCAAGACTTTCCAGCGCGACATGCGCCTGACGGCCGACGGCATCTGTGGTGCGGCGACCATCCGCGAACTGCACCGGCTCTCCTCGCCGCGTGCCCGCGGCGGCCGCCCCGTCTTCCTGCGCGAGCAGGAGCAGGTGCGCCAGGCCGGCCCGCGGCTGCGTGGAAAGCGCATCGTGATCGACCCGGGCCACGGCGGTGAAGACCTCGGCGTCGTCGCCGGCAAACTGCGCGAAGCGGACCTCGTCTGGGATCTGGCGCGACGGCTCGAAGGCCGGATGCAGGCCACGGGCATGGAGGCGCTGATTTCGCGCGGCCCGAACCAGAGCCCCACCGAGGGCGAGCGCGCCAAGTTCGCGAACGAGGCGGGTGCCGACCTGTTCCTCTCGCTGCACAACGACAAGAACCCCTCGCCAGAGGCGCAGGGTGTCGCGAGCTTCCACTTCGGCACCGGCAATGGCGCCACGTCGACCGTCGGTGAGCTGCTGGCGGGCTTCATCCAGCGTGAGCTGGCCGCCCGTACCGGCATGCTCGACTGCCGCACGCACTACAAGACCTGGGAGATCTTCACCCGTACTCGCTGCCCGGCCGTGCGGATCGAGATCGGCTACCTGACGAACCCGGAAGACAGCGCCAAACTGGCGGACCCGGCTTTCCGCGACGTCGTCGCCGAAGGCATCCTGGTCGCCGTGAAGCGCCTGTACCTCCTCGGCGAAGGGGACCAGCCGACCGGCACGTTCACCTTCGCGGACGTCCTGGCCCACGAACTCGCCAAAGCGGAGTAGCCAGTCCTCCACACCCGCACGCGGGCTCACATCCCTCTGCCGACACCCTCGGCACAACCGGTTGTGTGCCCTCTCGGCCGACCACGCAATCCCTAGCTCCGACCGGTGCGCAGCCCCCACCCTTCCCGGGGGGCGTCCCCAGGTCCAGCCTACCCATCCACAGATTTTCCACCGCTCCTATCAGCGATCTGTGGATAACTCGGCGGGTTACCCACAGCTGTCCCCAACCCGGGGGATGGCCGCTGCGCGCACCCGAAAACTCTGCTAGAAGCGCTGGAAGCCGTGCAAGGAAAGCGTCGTTCCTTGCAAATTTTGCAAGGAACGGGCCGTTCACAGCAAGTGGGAGATAGGCGTCCGGAAGGGGCGAAGGGTCAGGCCCGGCCCAGGCTTGGTTCGGCGGTCGTGATGGAGACCTGGCCGAGCAGCCGCTCGAGGGCCGCCTCGACGTCTTCCTTCCACGAGATCGCCGACCGCAGTTCGAGCCGCAGCCGCGGCCACCGCGGATGGGGTCGCACGGTCTTGAACCCGACACTCTGCAGGAACGCCGCGGGCAGCACGCAGCTGTGGCCGCCGTCCGGATCGGTCTCGTCGGGCTTGGCGTCGCCGAAGGCTTCGATCGCGCGGACACCGCGTTTGGTCAGGTCCTTCGCGACGGCCTGCACCAGCATCCGGCCGAGTCCGCCACCTTGGAACTCCGGGAGGATCTGGAAGGCGGTCAGCAGCACCGCGTCCGGACCGGGCGGCGAAGTCGGGAAGGCCAGCGAGCGCGGTACGGCGTTCGGCGGGGCATAGAGCACGAAGCCGACGGGCAACGTGTCGCTGTAGACGATCCGGCCGCAGGAGCCCCACTCCAGCAGGACGCTGGAAACCCAGGCTTCCTTTTCGACCTCTGTCGCGCCGTACTCCTCGGCCTGCGCCTTCAAATGCGGCGCCAGCTCCCAGTACACGCAGCGGCGGCAACTCTTGGGCAAATGCTCCAGATTGTCCAGGGTTACGCCCACGACGCGACGCGACACCGGCAACCTCCCTGAACGAAGCGACACCCTACGCAGCCTTGTCCCGAGCAAGGCTCGCTGAAGAGGTCCTGATCGAGGATAGGCCGATGTGATGAGCACCGGAAGGCCAGGGCCCCTCAAGGGAGGGTGGTTACACTCGATGGAACTACCAGTCGGTAGCGACTATGTCCACTTCGAAGCACGGGTGAAGCGCCTGATGACCGAGAATCGCCCTGTCCGGCCGCAGACCGGCCGCCACAACCTCGACCCGCATCTCGACCGCTACGCAGCGCGTACGGCCGGAATGACTGCTTCCGAGATCAGGGCGTTGTTCGCGGTAGCCAGTCGCCCCGAGGTCGTCTCGCTCGCCGGCGGGATGCCGAACCTCGCCGCGCTCCCGTTGGACTCGCTGTCCACGCAGGTCGCCGAGCTCATCGCCGAGGAAGGCCTGGTCGCACTCCAGTACGGCTCGGCGCACGGCGTCCCGGCACTGCGTGAGCAGATCTGCGAGATCATGGCCCTCGAAGGCATCAAGGCCCATCCGGACGACGTCGTCGTGACCGTCGGCTCGCAGATGGGTCTCGACATGGTCACCCGGTTGTTCTGCGACCCGGGCGACGTCGTCATCGCCGAGGGTCCGTCGTACGTCGGCGCGCTCGGCTCCTTCGCCGCGTATCAGGCGAGCGTCGTCCACGTCGCGATGGACGACCACGGCCTGGTCCCCGAAGGGCTGCGGGCGGCGATCGAAGAGACCAAGAAGTCCGGGCAGCGGGTCAAGTTCCTCTACACGATCCCGAACTTCCACAATCCCGGCGGCGTCACGCTGGCCGTCGAACGCCGCCCGGAGATCGTGGAGATCTGCCGCGAGAACGACATCCTCATCATCGAGGACAACCCGTACGGTTTGCTCGGCTTCAGCGGGCAGACGTACCCGGCGCTGCGCTCGATCGACCCCGACAACGTCGTGTACCTCGGCTCGTTCTCGAAGACCTTCGCGTCCGGCCTGCGGGTCGGCTGGGTCCTCGCGCCGCACGCCGTCCGGGAGAAACTCGTGCTCGCGGCCGAGTCCGCGACGCTTTGCCCGCCGACGCTTAACCAGTTGATCGTGTCGCGATACCTCTCGACTCACGACTGGATGGGTCAGATCAAGACCTTCCGCGAGAACTACCGGGAGCGCCGGGACGCGATCCTGTCCGCGCTCGATCAGCATATGCCCGCCGGCTGCAGCTGGACCAAACCCGATGGCGGCTTTTACGTCTGGATGACCGTCCCCGAAGGCGTGGACACGAAGGCGATGCTGCCGAGGGCCGTCACCGCCCGGGTCGCGTACGCCTCCGGAACCGGGTTCTACGCCGACGGTTTCGGCAGCAGGCAGCTACGCCTCTCCTACTGCTATCCGACGCCCGAGCGGATCCGCGAAGGCGTCCGGCGGCTCGCCGCCGTGCTCGAGTCCGAAATGGACCTCGCGCGTACCTTCGGTAACGTGGGCCGACGCGAGATCTCGGGACCGCAGAATCCTTCTCCGGACACGGTCTGATCGGCCGGCCGTCCACAAACAGACTTAAGGAGTACTCGGTGGTCGACCGCACCGTTGCCGTGCTCGCCGGTGGGCTTTCCCACGAACGCGACGTCTCCCTCCGCTCCGGCCGCCGGCTTTCGGCCGCGCTGCGGGCGGAAGGCCTCGTCGTCGAAGAGTGGGACACCGACGCAGGCCTGCTTGAGCGTCTTCGCACCCAGCGCCCCGACGCGGCCGTCGTCGCCCTTCACGGCGGCGAAGGGGAGAACGGCTCGGTGCAGACGGTGCTGGAAATGCTGGACGTCCCGTATGTCGGCACCAGTTCGCAGGGCTGCCGCCGTGCCTGGGACAAGCCGACCGCCAAGGCGCTGCTCGCCAAGGCGGGCTTCGCCACGCCGGCGTGGGTCGTGTTGCCGCACAGCACCTTCCGTGAACTCGGCGCGCAGGCCGTGCTGGACGCGATGGTCGAGAAGCTGGGCCTGCCGCTGATCCTCAAGCCCGACCAGGGTGGTTCGGCGCTGGGTACCCAGGTCGTCAAGGAAGCCGCGGAGCTGCCCGCAGCGATGGTCGGCTGCTTCGCATACGGAGACACTGTTCTCGCCGAGAGGTTCGTAGACGGTGTCGAGGTGGCCGTGACGGTCATCGAAGGCGAAAACGGACCCGAGGCCCTGCCCGCGGTCGAGATCGTCCCGGAGAGCGGCGTGTACGACTACACCGCTCGCTACACCGCCGGGCTGACCGACTTCTTCACCCCCGCGCGGATCACCGACGACGCCGCGAAGGCGGTCGGCGAACTGGCCGTCGCCGCGCACCGGCAACTCGGGCTTCGCGACATCTCGCGCACCGACGCGGTGGTCTCCGATGACGGCACGGTCCACTTCCTCGAAGTGAACCTGTCGCCGGGCCTCACCGAGACCTCGACGGTGCCGATGGCGATCGAAGCCGGTGGCGCCACGCTCGGCTCGGTCTTCGCCGACCTCGTCGCCCGAGCGGTCACCCGCGAGAGCTGACCCGAACTCGACGAAGGGGACTTGCCCACGGTGGGTGAGTCCCCTTTTTCATCTCCCCGGCAGGGCGACGACCTGAAAGTCGTCCTCGTAGATGATCGGCCCCGGATCGTCCGCCCGCACCGCCACGCACGGAATGTCGTGCGCCTTCAGAATCGACAGGTAGCCGTCGACGCGTTCGATGAAGATATGCGCCGTCGCTTTGAACCACGCCATGGCCCCGGGATTGAGCGCCGTGTCGTAAACGCTCGGATCGGTATGCGCCGGGTTGATGAAGTTCGCGTCGTACCAGTCGTTGTTCGTGCGCCGGAAGCTCTCCTGCTCGACGGTCAGGCGGTCGGCCCGAGCCAGCCCGTTGACGAGCCCGAAGACGCCAGTGAAAGTGCCACGCTCGTTGCGGGTCGGACTCTGGAAGCGGACGAAGATCATCGGCGACCGGTTTCACGGGAAACATTCCGAAAGACCGCCACGCGAGGATTCCGGCCGTCGAAGAACCCCTTCATACCTGCCCCCAGTTCAAGCACGCTGAGTCAACCAATGATCATCAGACAGCTATCGTCACCGTGACAAAACGACCCGGTAGATTACTCATCGGTTTTTGATGTCTGATTTGCCCGATTCTGATCCATCAGCGAAACAATACGTTCAAGATCATCCACCGAGCCGAATTCGAGCGTGATTCGCCCCTTTCGGCGGCCGAGGTCGACCTTCACACGGGTGTCGAACCGGTCCGAAAGCCGGTTCGCCAGTTCCTGGAGGCCCGGCGCCTGGATCGGCTTGCGGGGAGCGGGCTTCGGCTTGGCAGGCTTCTCGCTCTTCTTGAGCGTGACGGCTTCCTCGGTCGCGCGGACCGACATGCCTTCCGCGATGATCCGGGCGGCCAGCTCTTCCTGACTCTCGGGGTCCTCCAGAGACAGAAGCGCACGCGCGTGGCCCGCCGAAAGCACGCCGGCGGCGACCCGCCGCTGGACCGCGAGGGGGAGTTTGAGCAAGCGGATCGTGTTCGTGATGACCGGGCGGCTGCGCCCGATCCGGCCGGCCAGCTCCTCGTGGGTGACCGCGAACTCGTCGAGCAGCTGCTGATACGCGGCCGCTTCTTCGAGCGGGTTGAGCTGAACGCGGTGGATGTTCTCGAGCAACGCGTCACGCAGCATCGCCTCGTCGGCGGTCTGGCGGACGATTGCCGGGATCGCCTTCAGCTCCGCCAGCTGCGACGCCCGCAGCCGCCGCTCGCCCATGACGAGTTCGTACTCGTCGGTGCCAAGCTCCCGGACCACGATGGGCTGCATGAGCCCGAACTCGCGGATCGAGTGCTCCAGCTCGCTGAGCGCGTCCTCGTCGAAGACCTGCCGCGGCTGCTTCGGGTTCGGCTTGATCTGGCTGATCGGCACCTCGCGGTAGACCGCTCCGGCCACCGTGCCGCCGTCCGAACCGGCCTCGCCGTTGGCCGCGAACCAGCCCTTGTCGTCCGGTCCCGCCGGCTTGGGCGGGAGGCCGGGAACGGCCGCGGAGCCGTTCTCGGCCGGGGCCGCAGAGCCCGGTGGCGGACCGGTGGGGATCAGGGCGGCGAGCCCGCGCCCGAGCCCTCCTCTGCGCTCGCTCATGTCGTACCGCTCCTTTCCTTCATCTCCGCACCGCGCTGGGCGATCTCCTTCGCGGCGTCCACGTAGCTCATCGCACCGCGGGAACCGGGGTCGTAGGCGAGGACCGTCTGCCCGTATCCAGGGGCCTCGGACACCTTCACACTGCGCGGGATCACCGTCTTGAGAACAGTGTCCCCGAAGTGGTTCCGGACCTCGTTCGTCACCTGATCGGCCAGCTTCGTCCGGCCGTCGTACATGGTGAGCAGGATCGTGGAGACAATGAGTTCGCGGTTCAGGTGCTGCTGGACGAGCTCGATGTTGCTCAGCAGCTGACCCAGACCTTCGAGCGCGTAGTACTCGCACTGGATCGGGATCAGCACCTCCTGCGCGGCGACCATCGCGTTGACGGTCAGCAGACCGAGCGACGGCGGGCAGTCGATGAAGACGTAGTCGACGCCGATCTCGTCGAGGACCTCGGTCGAGAGCGCCTCCTTCAGCCGCATCTCGCGGGACGCCATCGACACGAGTTCGATCTCGGCACCAGCGAGGTCGATGGTCGCGGGAACGCAGTAGAGGTTCGACGACTGCTCGCTCTGCGCGGCCGCCTCGGCGAGCGTCACCTCACCGATCAGCACCTCGTAGATCGACGGCGTGCCGGAGCGGTGGTCGATGTCGAGCGCCGTACTCGCGTTGCCCTGCGGGTCGAGGTCGATCACGAGCGTCTTGAGCCCGTGGACGGCGAGGGCGGCGGCGAGGTTCACCGTGCTCGTCGTCTTGCCGACGCCGCCCTTCTGGTTGGCGACCGTCAGCACCCGCCGACGGGCCGGGCGGGGGAGCGCACCCTCCTTGGGGTGCAGCACGCTGGCGGCTCGGACGGCTTCCTCGGCGATCGGTGTCCAGCCAAGTTCATGGCCAGTGCTGGCAGGGTCGGACGGTGGGGGAGTCACCGGTCTCGAGCCTCCTCTGTAATAGACGTGGGAGTCGGTCTGCGTTGTTTCACGTGGAACCGGGCTAGCTTCGCCTGCCGCGCGGCCGGGACGGTTTCGGAGGCAGACGATGGATCACGACGACCGTGCTGGGGACTTCAAGTACTTTCGCGCCGCACTCGAAGACCTCCGGCTCACCGCCGCCTGCCTTCCGGACGGCAACGCGATCGCGTTCGATTTCCTCTCCAGCACTCGCGCCTTTGAGGGCGACCAGAGCACCTTCGGAACGCACAAGCGGGAGGCACCAGCTCGCGAGCCGGGCCAACGGGGCGACCGCCCGGGCGGTGACAACATCCGCGCCACCGAGCTCGTCGCGCACCTGCCGCTCTTCCGCGCGCCCGCGGACAACGGTGATGGGGAGTTCCAGCTTCTCGGCAACCTCGGCCAGCCAGTCGACTCGGCGGGCCATCGGTTCGAGCAGAACGATATCGAGGTCCGGTCGGCTGATCGCGAGCGGTACACCCGGAAGCCCCGCACCCGACCCGACGTCGACCACCCGGGCGCCGTCGGGGATCCGCTCACCGATCACGGCGGAGTTCAGGACATGCCGTTCCCAGAGCCGGTCGACCTCACGGGGACCGATGAGCCCGCGTTCGACGCCGTGGTGCTCCAGGAGCTCGACGTAGCCGACGGCTTGCTCAAGGCGGTCTCCGAACACTTCCGACGCCGCACTCCGTACCGAGGCGGCGACCCCGTCCAAGCCCACTCTTGCTCCTCAACCCTCGACGTCGTTTCACGTGAAACGCGCACATTTGATTGTCCATGACGCCGGGCGCATTGCGGGGAGACAGACCGCAAGTGTGGACAACTCCACTCGCCGTTCGCGCGTTTCACGTGAAACGCCACGCGTGTAATTCGCTCCGCCGGTCGGGTCCAGGCTCCAACACCTACAGACAAAGAAGCGGCCCGCCGGAAGACCGGCGGGCCGCTGCTCTCAAGAGAACTGTCAGGCGGGGAAGATGACGACCCGGCGCTTCGGGTCCTCGCCTTCACTCTCACTCTGGACGCCGTCGACGGCGGCGACCGCGTCGTGCACGACCTTCCGCTCGAACGGGCTCATCGGCTGCAGCCGGACACGCTCGCCGGACGAGACCACCGTCTCGGCGGTGGAGCGGCCGAGTTCGCGAAGCTCCTCGCGACGGTCCGCACGCCAGCCCGCGACGTCCAGCATCAACCGGCTCCGCGAACCGGTCTCCTGCTGCACCGCCAGCCGGGTCAGCTCCTGCAGTGCTTCGAGCACGGTGCCACGCGGGCCGACCAGCTTCTCCAGATCCTCGCCACCGTCGATGCTGATGATCGCGCGGCCCGCTTCGACGTCGAGGTCGATGTCGCCGTCGTAGTCCAGAAGGTCGAGCAGCCGCTCGAGGTAGTCGCCGGCGATGTCGCCCTCCTTCACGAGGACGTCGTCGTCGACACCCCCCTTGCGCCCGGTCTCCTCAGCGGCGTCCGTTGCCTCTGCCGCACTGTTCTCCTCGGCGTCGATCGTGTCGATCGTCTCCGCCATTATTGGTCTCCTCTCCGGCCCGGATCGGCGTCAGCGACGCTTCCGGCCCGATTTCTTAGTCGAGTCCGAGATGAGACCGGGCACGTCGGTGCCGCTCTCCTTCGAGCCGTTCGTCGACGGCTCGGCTGACGCGTTCTTGTCGTCCTTCTTCTCCGCGGCGGACGAACCGGTCTGAGCGAAACCGTGCGGCGAACCTGCCTTGCTCACCTGACCGCCACCACCCTGCTGCTTGTTCCGCTTCTGCTGAACCGGCTTCTGGCCGGGACGAGGACCGGCGGGCTTCTGTCCAGGCTTCGGGCCGAGAGTGGCGCGCTTCTCCTTCTCGGCTTCCTTGCGGGCCTCTTCTTCCTTGTCGATCTTGGTGTAGACGAGGCGCTGCTGCATCAGGGTCCAGCCGTTGTTGGCGAGCCAGTAGAAGAGCAGTCCGAGCGGGAACAGCGCACCGAAGACGAGGACACCGAGCGGGAAGATGTACATCGTCAGCTTGTTCATCATCGCGGTCTGCGGCGTGGCCGACTCGGGGTTCTGACGCTGGACCGAGTGACGCGCGGTGAGGTGCGTGGCGATACTCGCGATGATCATCAGCGGGATCGCGACCGGCGCCACGTGCCAGTGGAAGCCCGCCGGGGCGTTGCCGCCGCTGACCACGCCGACACCGGTGTAGACGGCCTCGCCGAGGTTCGTCCCGAACAGCTTCGCGTTGACGTACGACTCGACGCCGGCCTGGTCGAAGAAGTAGTTCTCGGTCTTCGGGCCGCCGTACGGGTTGATGGTGAACATCCGCAGGACGTGGTTCAGGCCGATGAAGACCGGGATCTGAAGCAGCATCGGCAGGCAGCTGCCCAGCGGGTTGACGCCGTGCTCCTTCTGGAGCTTCTGCATCTCCATCGCCTGGCGCTGCCGGTCATTCGCGTACTTCTTTTGGACCTTCTTCATTTCCGGCGCGAAGTCCTGCATCTTCTTCATCGACCGGACCTGGTTCACGAACGGCTTGAACATGATGCCGCGGACCGTGAACGTCAGGAAGATGATCGCGAGAATCCAGGAGACCGCGTTCGCCTCACCGAACACAAGCCCGAAGACCTTGTGCCAACACCACAAGATGAAGGACACGGGGTAGTAGATGAAGTCGAGCACTGAGCTACTCCTCGATCGGTGTTTCAGGTCGGCGGCGGCGCCACGAGAACGTCTCGGGTACCGGGTCGCGGCCGGGCGGGGTCCATGGTCCACAGCGCAGCAAGCGCCGGACCGCGAGATAGGTGCCGCGGCCGGCGCCGTGCCGGGTCAGTGCCTCTACGGCGTACGCGCTACAGCTCGGGTAGAACCGGCACGCCGGAGGAAGGAAGGGAGAGATCGCCTTGCGGTACAGCTTGATGGGCAGGAGCAGGACCCATGCCACCGGGCCCGGCCGGGTTTCTTCGGTGGTCTCGTTCTCGGTGGCTCGCATGCCGTTACACCGCTGATCCGTTGTCGGGTGGTCGCGCCTGGCGGGACTTCCCGGTGACGGCGGAAGGCCCGGAGAGCCCGAGGCGCCGCAAAGACGCGTCGAGGTCCGAGCCGAGTTCCGCGCTGGACGCGTCCGCGGCCGGAGGTAGTGCCCGTACCACCAACGAGCTCCCCGGCGGCAGTGTTCCGATCCTCGCGGAAATGAGGTGCCTCAATCGGCGGGTGACCCGGTGGCGCACCACCGAATTGCCGACGGCCTTGCTCACCACAAAACCCGCCCGCGCCGCTTCGGCGGCTTCGGGCGGGTCCGTGGTCAACGCATGGACGACGAGGCGGCGCCTGCCTGCCTTGGCCCCACGCCGCATGACGGCACGGAAATCCTCACTGCGCCGCAAACGCGCGGCGGCCGGCAGCACGACGTCCCTCGACGGCGGCCGGATCAGGCGGACAGTGCGCCGCGGCCCTTGCGACGGCGAGCCGCCAGGATGGCCCGGCCGGCGCGCGTCCGCATCCGAAGCCGGAACCCGTGGACCCGGGCGCGTCGGCGGTTGTTCGGCTGGAAGGTGCGCTTACCCTTGCTCACGACTTACTTCTCCTGTTTCATCGGCCGCCGGGAGCGGTTCGACCCGTTCCTGGCGTGTCGTGCTGACGCACGGCAGTCTCTGGTGTCTCCTACCAACGTGTGGCCTCGTCACGTCGAGCGACGACAACGTGGGCACGCGAAACGCCCCCGCTGTATACGGGAGACCTTACGAGGGTACGCACTCATCTCCCGGGCTCGGCAGCCACCCCCTCGACCACGGACCGCGACCACCGTGAAGAGTGATCATCGACGACGCGAAGGCATCGAATGGCAACCCGCCGTACACCGTGAAATGCTTGCGCACGAGGATGTCTTGTGGCAGCGGTCGAGGCTTGTTAGCGTGCCTCTCCCGGACTCATCCCGAGGTGGAACGGCTTGGGCGCCCGGGTGTCCTTGGGATGTGGAGGCGTCCCGTCGGCCTACGTTGAGCCCGCAGGTGACGTCGCCGCGGGCCGCCGTACATTAGTGCACAGCTGTGGACAACTATGTGGATATTTGCTGTGCGCATGCGCTGATCGGGCCATGATGACGCTCGACCCGGCGTTTTGGGCGGTTGAGCGTTTCCGAGTGTTCGCTCCGGTGTCTCGCCGCACGCATTGATGAGGGGAGGGGAGTCAGGCAGGTGTCCGAGCACCAGCACAACCTTGGCGTCATCTGGGAGCAGGTCGTCCGCGAACTGTCCGATGGCACCCTCTCCCCGCAGCAGCGCGCCTGGATGCGGGTGACCCGCCCGATCGGGCTGCTCGACGGCACCGCACTGCTCGCCGCCCCCAGCGACTTCGCCAAAGAAGCAATCGAACGCGCCCTTCGCGGAGCGATCACCGAGGCCCTTTCGCGACGGCTCGGCCGCGCGGTCTCACTCGCGGTGAAGGTCGACAGCACCGAGACGAACACCCCGATGGCTCCCCCTTCGCCGGGACCTCGCTATGACGCGTCACCCGGCCGGGTGGAAAACGGTTCCGGCCCGGTACCCGGTACGCCACCTCCGCTGCCGGACGGCGACGGCATGCTGTCCCCGAACAGGCCGCGGCCCGAGCCGCCGAAACCCCGGCCGCCGAGGCAGCCGGTGGACAACAGCCTGAATGACGGCGATGACAGCGACGAAGAAGTCGACGAAGAGGGCGAGGCACTCGCCGCCGTGACCGAGATCTGGCCGACGTTCTCCGGGCAGCCGATCGCCGGCCAGCCCTACACCGCACCGGCGCAGCCGCAGACGTCGAAGACGAAGCTCAACGAGAAGTACACCTTCGATACCTTCGTCATCGGTGCCTCGAACCGCTTCGCGCACGCCGCCGCCGTCGCGGTCGCCGAAGCACCGGCCCGCGCGTACAACCCGTTGTTCATCTGGGGAGAGTCCGGACTCGGGAAGACCCACCTGCTGCACGCCGTCGGGCACTACGCCCAGCGGCTGTTCCCCGGCATGCGCGTGCGGTACGTGTCGACCGAAGAGTTCACCAACGACTTCATCAACTCGCTGCGAGACGACCGCAAGGTCGCGTTCCAGCGCCGCTACCGCGACGTCGACATCCTGCTCGTCGACGACATCCAGTTCCTGGAAGGCAAAGAAGGTACGCAGGAAGAGTTCTTCCATACCTTCAACACCCTCCACAACACGAACAAGCAGATCGTCGTCTCCTCCGACCGCCCGCCGAAGCGCCTCGAAACGCTGGAAGACCGGCTGCGCACGCGGTTCGAGTGGGGCCTCATCACCGACATCCAGCCGCCCGAACTCGAAACGCGGATCGCGATCCTTCGCAAGAAGGCCGCGCAGGACAGGCTCGCGGTCCCCAACGAGGTGCTGGAGTTCATCGCTTCGCGCGTCGAGGCGAACATCCGGGAGCTCGAAGGCGCACTCATCCGTGTGACCGCCTTCGCGTCACTGAACCAGCAGCCGGTCGACGTCGCGCTCGCCGAGATCGTGCTCCGCGACCTCATCCCGGATTCGCACGCGCCGGAGATCACCGCGCCGACCATCATGGGTGTCACGTCGGAGTTCTTTGACGTGACACTCGACGACCTCTGCGGGCCGGGCAAGACGAAGGCACTCGCGACAGCACGTCAGATCGCGATGTACCTCTGCCGCGAACTGACGGACATGTCGCTGCCGAAGATCGGGCAGACCTTCGGCGGCCGCGACCACACGACGGTCATGCACGCGGACAAGAAGATCCGCAAGGAGATGGCCGAACGCCGTCGCATCTACGACCAGGTGCAGGAACTGACGTCGAGGATCAAGCAGCGCGCACGGCAGTAGTGTTTTTATCGAGCGCTGACGTAAACGTGCCGAAGGGGCGTCGTTCAGCTTCCAACTCGGGTTGGGAGCGGAGGGCGCCCCTTCATCACGTTTACGTGGGCCTTCGGCCCAAGAGAGGGCGCTCGACGGGTGAAGTCTCCGTCGGGCGCGGAGCGCCCTTGGGGAGACCGTTCTGGTCACCGAGGTTGCCTCGTTCCCTCGTCTCGGCCACGAAACCCTTGGCGCACAAGGACTTCAGGGGCTTTCACCGTCCAGGTGGGAGCCCCTTTGCCGCGTTAGGAGCGGTGTAGGGGCGCGAAGGCCGGGGTACGTCGGAGATGTGGCGTACGTACGCGAAGGTGGCGAAGCACTCGTACGCGACCGAAGGATTTTCCTTTGTGCACAACAAAAATCCACATGGTGTGGGTAGTTTGCCCACAGCCCCAACGCGTACGGGACCAGCGACGATCGGGATTCCGTCCACATCGCACTCACAGGCAATCCACAGCATTTCCACACCATGATCCACACGCTGTCCCCAGGTTGTCCACATTCTGTGCACAAGGATTACCCAGACCGCCCCTGTCACTCTCCAGGGCGATTCCGGTCACGAAGCCGGCCCACAGACCTGGGTACAAATCACCGCACATCTGGGGATAACCATGGGGACAACTCGGGCCGTCTGTGGATGGATCGAGCCCCGCCCGAAACCATCCACGGATGGCCCGAGTTGTCCACCGGTCGCACACACAGGCCGTCCACACCTCCGGACGGCCCGCGACCTGCGCGAACGAGGCTTGTCCACACAATCCACAACGCCTATTACTACTGCTGTTCTTAGTTCTTCTTAAGAAGGGAATAAAACAAAAACAGGCGAAGGACGAATCTGGGGACAGCCGGTGAACCGTGTCGTCTTGTCGACAAAAGCAAGAGGAGGCCGAGGTGACGCGGACCCCGGGGACGGCCTAACGTGGGTCCCTGCACCTGGTCTGCGTGTCGACGTGCGTTCGCGTCCTCGCTCGGACCGAACGAACCTGCGAGGCACCTGGCCATCGCGCTCTCCGGCCGCGGTGACCCGTTGAGCTTTCGAGCCGTCAGGGGCTCGGCTGTCGAAAGGAAGCGCGCATGAAGATCCGCGTCGAGCGTGACGGGCTGGCCGACGCCGTCGCGTGGGTGGCGAGAAGCCTCCCGTCGCGGCCTCCGGTCCCGGTTCTGGGCGGTGTCCTGCTCGATGCGGGATCCGACGGGACGAGTGACGCACTCACCGTCTCCGGATTCGACTACGAGGTCTCCGCCACGGTCGGGGTCCCGGCCACGATCGCCGACGGCGGCCGCCTGCTGGTGTCCGGTCGTCTGCTGGCCGACATCACCAAGTCGCTACCCGCGCAGCCGGTGGAGATCTCCGTCGACGGCGCCCGCGCCACGATCACCTGCGGCTCCGCGCGCTTCTCCCTGCCGACCATGCCGGTCGAGGACTACCCGCAGCTCCCGTCCCAGCCCGCCTTCGCCGGCGAACTCGCCGGCGACGCCTTCGGCCAGGCCGTCACGCAGGTCGTCGTCGCCGCGGGCAAGGACGACACGCTCCCGATGCTGACCGGGATGCGGCTGGAGATCTCCGGCTCCTCGCTGACAATGGTCGCCACCGACCGCTTCCGGCTCGCGATGCGGGAGTTCACCTGGGAGCCCGCCGAGGGCCTGTCCGACGCCGCCGTGCTCGTCCCGGCCCGCACGCTCGCGGAAGCCGCGAAGACACTCGGCGCCAGCGGTGCCAAGATCCGCCTCGCGCTCGCCAGCGGTGAGGGCCTCCTCGGCCTCTCGGGTTCCGGCCGCTACACGACGACCCGGCTGCTCGACGCGGAGTTCCCGCCGTACCGGCAGCTGCTGCCCGCGCAGCACACGTCGCGTGCGGTCATCGAGGTCTCCGCGCTCGCCGAGTCGATCAAGCGTGTTTCGCTGGTCGCCGAACGTGGCACTCAGGTGCGGCTGGAGTTCAACGACGGGTCACTGCGCCTGTCCGCCGGTGGCGACGACGAAGGTTCGGCCGAAGAAGAGCTTCAGGTGGACTACGAGGGAGAGCCGGTGACCATCGCGTTCAACCCGGGTTACCTCGTCGACGGCCTCGGCGCGCTGAGCGCGAACCGCGCCGAGCTCACCTTCACCACGCCGAACCGGCCGGCGCTGATCAAGCCCGCCGACGAAGAGGGCAACGTCGTCCCCGGCTACCTGTACCTCCTGATGCCGGTTCGCCTCCCGGGCTGACCGGCCGCCGTTTCTGTTTCGCACCAAAGGGGATCTTCATGGCTCAGCTGGGACTCATCGGCCTCGGCAAAATGGGGTTCAACATGCGTGAGCGGCTGCGCGGCGCCGGTCACGAAGTGGTCGGCTACGACCGCAACCCGGATGTCACCGACTCCACGTCACTCGAAGACATGGTGTCCAAATTGGACGGTCCGAGGATTGTCTGGATCATGGTGCCCGCCGGTGAACCCACCCGGCAGACCGTCGCGGAGCTCGGCAACCTGCTGTCCGATGGCGACCTCGTGATCGACGGTGGCAACTCGAAGTACACCGACGACAAGATCAATGGCGACCTGCTCGCGACCAAGGGCATCGGCTACCTCGACTGCGGGGTGTCCGGTGGGGTGTGGGGCAAGGACAACGGCTACGGCCTGATGGTCGGCGGAGCGGCTTCAGACGTCGAGAAGGCCATGCCGATCTTCGACGCGCTTCGCCCCGAGGGCCCGCGCGAAGAAGGCTTCTCGCACGCTGGCGCCGTCGGCTCCGGTCACTACGCGAAGATGATTCACAACGGCATCGAGTACGGCATGATGCAGGCCTTCGCCGAAGGTTTCGAGCTTCTCGAAGCCGCGAAGGTCGTCGAGAACGTGCCCGCGGTGATCAAGGGCTGGCAGCGGGGGACCGTCGTCCGCTCGTGGCTGCTCGACCTGCTCGTCCGTGCCCTCGACGAGGACCCGGAGCTGGACGACCTCGAAGGCTACGTCGAGGACTCCGGTGAAGGCCGGTGGACTCTCGAAGAGGCGATCAACAACGCCGTCCCGGCACCGGTCATCTCGGCCGCGCTGTTCGCACGGTTCGCCTCGCGCCAGGAGGACTCCGCCGCCATGCGGGCCGTGGCCGCGCTGCGCAACCAGTTCGGCGGGCACTCGGTCAAAAAGGTCGGCGGCTAGGCGAGCGGCTCAGTAGACAAGCAGGGTGTACTTAAGACATCTCCAGGTCACCGACTTCCGGTCCTGGCCACAAGCCGATCTCGCGCTCGAACCCGGCCCGACCGTCCTCGTCGGACAGAACGGCCGCGGCAAGACGAACCTCCTGGAGGCGATCGGCTACATCGCGACCCTTGGCTCGCATCGCGTCGCGACCGACGCGCCGTTGGTGCGGCACGGATGCGAACGCGCGCTGATCAGGGTCGCGGTGGTCAATGACGACCGCGAGCTGACGGTCGAACTGGAGATCACCCCCGGCAAGGCGAACCGAGCGCGGGTCAACCGCGGCGCGGTCGGCAAGCCGAGGGACGTACTCGGGATCCTGCGCACGGTGCTGTTCTCCCCGGAGGACCTGGCGCTCGTACGCGGCGATCCCGGGGAGCGACGCCGCTTCATGGACGAACTCCTCGTGCTGCGCGCGCCCCGGTACGCCGGGGTCCGCGCCGACTACGAGAAGGTGCTGAAGCAGCGGAACGCCCTGCTCAAGACGGCGGGCAAGCGGCGTACGGGGCGCGAAGACCCGTACGCGTTGTCGACGCTCGACGTCTGGGACGACCACCTCGCGGTGGCCGGGGCGGCGTTGCTGGCGGCCCGGCTCAACCTCATCGCGGACCTCGCGCCGTACGCGGCCGCCGCGTACATGGGGGTCGCGCCCGATTCGAGACCGGCGACGATCGCGTACAAGTCGAGCCTCGGCGAAGCGATGCCGGAGGGTTACGGCGCTCCGGACGGACCTCGCGCGGACGAAGCGGTACTCAAGGAAGTGCTGGTCGAGGCGCTGGGCCGGTCCCGGAACCTGGAGCTGGAGCGTGGGGTGAGCATGGTCGGCCCACACCGGGACGAGCTCGATCTCATCCTCGGCGACGCACCGGCCAAGGGTTATGCGAGTCATGGGGAGTCCTGGTCGTTCGCCCTCGCCTTGCGTCTGGGAAGCTACGAGCTTCTGCGTGGCGAGGCCGGGGAACCAGTGCTTCTCCTGGATGATGTGTTCGCCGAGCTGGACCGGCGTCGCCGGGCCCGGCTGGCGGAGGTGGCGGCCGGCGCCGAACAGGTGCTGGTGACCGCCGCCGTTGACGAGGACGTACCCGCCGAACTGGCCGGGCACCGGTTCCTCGTGGCCGATGGTGAGATCAACCGAGGGTGACTTCGCGAAGCGGACACCCCGGGTGATCGGCGCCACAGCAGTTGCCCACCGATCTGGGGACAAACCTGTGGACAGTGTGGATAACACCGTGAACGCGTTATCGCCCCGCGTGACCAAGGGGCCTGAAAAGCGGCTTGACGCCCCCCGCAAGGGTGGTAATCCGAGTGAGGGAGGGCTGTTCGATACGCAGGGTGACCAGCCCTCAGTACCGAACGGCGCAACCGATACCGAAGGCAAGGGCGCGACTACTGGTCGTGACCTCGCCCATGCCGCGCTGGAGGCCGCGAAGGCCAAAGCGAAGGCACGCGGAGTTGAACCGGGGGTGCGCCGCGTCCGTATCTCCGGAGGAGGGGCCGGCGCGAACGGCCAGAGCCCGCGACGTCGTCGCTGGTCTGGGCCGGGTGCCGACACCCGCGACCCGCAGCCGCTCGGCAGGCTCGCCTCGCGGATCGCGGTCGACCGCGGCTGGAACACGCGGCTGGCCAACGGGCAGGTCTTCGGGAACTGGGCGCGGCTTGTGGGTGACGAGGTCGCCGAACACGCCCAGCCGGTGGCCTTGAAGGACGGCGAGCTGACCGTCCGCGCCAGCTCGACGGCGTGGGCAACGCAGTTGCGACTGCTCCAGGGGCAGTTGCTGACGAAGATCGCGGCCGGTGTCGGGCACGGCGTGGTGAAGAGGATGCGGATTCAGGGCCCGACGGCGCCCAGCTGGCGAAAGGGACCGCGGCACGTCCCGGGACGCGGCCCGCGTGACACGTACGGCTGACCCGAGTTGCGCTTCGCCGCGCCTATGCCATCAGGGCCCCGAGAACGCGCCCAGAGTGCTTCGCGGACGTCAAGACTCTTCTTCGAACGAATTAGCGCGTCTGTGAGCGAATCAGGGGTGTCCTTGCCGCATGTCAGCGGACGCGGCCAAGTACACTGGAGATGAGCGAGCGTCCGCTCGGGCTAGACGAGGAGAATCAACGCCTGTGACCGAGAACAAGAGCGAGTACAACGCGTCGTCGATCACGGTGCTCGAAGGTCTCGAAGCCGTCCGCAAGCGTCCCGGTATGTACATCGGTTCCACCGGTGAACGCGGCCTCCACCACCTCGTCCAAGAGGTGGTCGACAACTCTGTCGACGAGGCGATGGCAGGCCATGCCACCAAGGTCGAGGTTACCCTGCTGGCCGACGGTGGGGTGCGGGTCGTCGACGACGGCCGAGGCATCCCGGTCGACATGCACCCCAAGGAGAAGAAGCCGACCCTGGAGGTCGTGCTCACCGTGCTTCACGCGGGCGGCAAGTTCGACAGCGACTCCTACGCTGTGTCCGGCGGTCTGCACGGCGTCGGCGTCTCCGTGGTGAACGCGCTGTCGAAGACACTGCTCGCCGAGGTCAAATACGGCGGCCGCAGCTGGCGCCAGGAGTACACGAACCAGCTTCCCGGTGAGCTGGAGGACCTCGGTCCGGCCGACAGCACCGGGACGACGATCACCTTCTGGGCTGACGACGACATCTTCGAGACCACGACGTACAGCTTCGAGACGATCTCCCGGCGTCTTCAGGAGATGGCCTTTCTCAACAAGGGCCTGACCCTTTCGCTGCGCGACGAGCGCGTCGCCGACGAAGAGACCGAAAAGGACGCCTCCGGCCAGCCGGCCCGGGTCAAGGAAAAGACCTACTGCTACCCGGGCGGTCTCGAAGACTTCGTCAAGCACATCAACGGCAGCAAAGACCCGATCCACGAAAGCGTGATCTCCTTCGAGGCCAAGGGGACCGGCCTCGAGGTCGAGGTCGCCATGCAGTGGAACAACGGCTTCACGCCGTCGGTGTACACCTTCGCCAACACGATCAACACGCACGAGGGCGGCACGCACGAAGAGGGCTTCCGCGCCGCGCTCACCCGCGTCGTCAACGCGTACGCGCGCGAGAAGAAGCTGCTCAAGGAGAAGGACGCCAACCTGACCGGTGACGACGTGCGCGAGGGTCTCGCCGCGATCGTCTCGATCAAGCTGGCGGAGCCGCAGTTCGAGGGCCAGACCAAGACCAAGCTGGGCAACAGCGAGGCGAAGACGTTCGTGCAGCAGACGTCGAACGAATGGCTGGCCGACTGGTTCGAGCGCAATCCCACCGAGGCGAAGACGGTCATCAACAAGTCGATCTCCTCGTCGCAGGCGCGGATGGCCGCCCGCAAGGCGCGTGACCTGGTCCGCCGCAAGGGTGCGCTGGAAATCGGCGGATTGCCCGGCAAGCTCAAGGACTGCCGGTCGACCAACCCGTCGGAATGCGAGCTCTACATCGTCGAGGGTGACTCGGCCGGTGGTTCGGCCAAGGAAGGCCGCGACTCGATGTACCAGGCGATCCTGCCGATCCGGGGCAAGATCATCAACGTCGAGAAGGCCCGTATCGACCGCGTCCTCAAGAACACCGAGGTCCAGTCGCTGATCACCGCGCTCGGCACCGGTATCCACGAAGAGTTCGAGATCGAGAAGCTGCGCTATCACAAGGTCGTGCTGATGGCCGACGCCGACGTCGACGGCCAGCACATCACCACGCTGCTGCTCACTTTCCTGTTCCGGTTCATGACCCCGCTGATCGAGCACGGGCACGTGTTCCTCTCGCGACCGCCGCTGTACAAGATCAAGTGGCCGCGGGCCGAGGCCGAGTACGCGTACTCCGACCGGGAACGCGACGCCGTCATCCAGGCCGGTGTCGAGGCGGGCAAGCGCCTCCCCAAGGACGACGCGATCCAGCGCTACAAGGGTCTCGGTGAGATGAACGCCGAAGAACTGTGGGAGACCACGATGGACCCGGCGAACCGGCTGCTCGGCCAGGTCACCCTGGACGACGCCGCGCAGGCCGACGACCTGTTCTCCGTCCTGATGGGCGAGGACGTCGAGGCGCGCCGCTCCTTCATCACGCGTAACGCCAAGGACGTGCGCTTCTTGGACGTCTAGTACGTCCCCGCTTCGTTGTCCCCCAGGACTGCTCCCACGAGAAGGACCTCATGACGGAAACCTTGCCGCCGGCTCCGGACCACGACCGGATCGAACCGGTCGACATCCAGCAGGAGATGCAGCGCTCCTACATCGACTACGCGATGAGCGTCATCGTGTCGCGGGCGCTGCCGGACGTGCGAGACGGCCTCAAGCCGGTGCACCGCCGCGTGCTGTACTCGATGTTCGACTCCGGCTTCCGCCCCGACCGCGGGTACAACAAGTGCTCCCGCGTCGTCGGCGACGTGATGGGCAACTACCACCCGCACGGTGACTCCGCGATCTACGACGCGCTGGTGCGGCTCGCCCAGCCGTGGTCGATGCGGTACCCGCTGATCGACGGACAGGGCAACTTCGGCTCGCCGGGTAACGACCCCGCGGCCGCCATGCGGTACTGTGCTTCTGCAAATACCCGTGTCAAGCTGGCAGACGGCTCGACTGTCCGAATCGGTGACATCGTTCCTGATGCCCAGCCGAACAGCGACAATCCGATCGACCTCAAGGTCCTGGACCGCAACGGCGATCCAGTGCGGGCCGAGATGTTGTTCCACTCTGGCGAGCATCCGACGCTGAAGCTCGCGACCCGTGAGGGCTACGAGCTGACCGGCACGCACAACCACCCGGTGCTGTGCCTGGTGAGTGTGCTCGGTGTGCCGACGCTGATGTGGAAGCTGCTCGAAGAGGTCAAGCCGGGCGACAGCGTCGTCATGCAGCGCACGGACGCCCCTGCCGACGGCATGACCGAGGTCCGTAAATGGGTCGAGGGTCTACTGGCCGGCGCGTTCGTCGCCGAAGGTTTCGTGTCGGAAGGGCGCGCAGGCTTCAACAATGTCGATGAAGCGTTCTTCAACTACGTTCGCGACGCATACGACCATGTCGTGGGTGGCCGTCGCTATGTCAGCAGCCGCGAGATCGCGTCCGGTTCGGTTCTGCACGAGCTGGACATTCAAGACCTCTCCGAGCTGAGGCAGAGCGTCCTCGGCGAATTGGTCGGCCTCCGCAGCGCGGACAAGCGTGTCCCGGAGTTCGTTTGGACGGCAGGCCGCACGGTCAAGCAGGCGTTCCTCATCGGGCTGTTCACGGGCGACGGTTCATGCTCGGTCCTGCCGCGTGACACCGTGCAGATTTCGTACTCCACGATCAGCAAACAGCTTGCCGCCGACGTTCAGCAGCTGCTGCTGGAATTCGGCATCGTCTCGCGGCTGACCAGCTACGAGAGCGGCGAGTTCAAGGTCTATATCGGCAACCGCCGTGACGCACGGCTATTCGCCAGCCGCATCGGCTTCCACAGCGCCAAGCAGCAGAAGCTCGAAGCGATCCTGGACGGCATTCCGGTCGACTCGCGGGCGATGTCGTCGGATCACGTGCCGTTCGTCGGCGAGTACATCCGGGCGAACGGTGCGAGCCGTTGGACCGAGCGGGACTGGCTGCGCCGCAACAACGTCGACCGGATCGGGCGCTGGGAAGCGCGTCGCGACGAGATCAGTGAGCACATCACCGACCCCGAGGTGCTCAATGTCGTAGAACCGTTGGTGGATGGGCGGTTCTACTACGCCGAGGTCAAGTCGATCACGGACGCCGGCGTCCAGCCCGTGTACAGCATCCGGGTCGACACCGACGACCACGCGTTCATCACCGACGGTTTCGTCAGCCACAACACCGAGTCCCGGCTGGCGCATCTCGCGATGCACATGCTGCAGGACATCGAAGAAGACACCGTCGACTTCTCCGACAACTACGACGGCCGCACCCAGGAACCCGACGTCCTGCCTGCCCGGTTCCCGAACCTGCTGGTCAACGGTGGTTCCGGAATCGCGGTCGGGATGGCGACCAACATCCCGCCGCATAACCTGCGCGAGGTCGCGGACGGCGTCAAATGGGCGCTGGAGAACTTCGAGGCGACCGACGACGAGCTGCTCGCCGCGTTGCTGGTCCGGGTCAAGGGCCCCGACTTCCCGACCAAGGCGATGATCCTCGGCAACTCCGGTATCGAGGACGCGTACCGCACCGGCCGCGGCTCCGTGCGCATGCGCGCGGTCGTCGAGGTCGAAGAGGACGCCAAGGGCCGCACGATCCTGGTCGTGTCCGAGCTGCCGTACCAGGTCAACCCGGACAACCTGGTCGAGAACATCGCGAACCTCGTCCGCGACGGCAAGCTCACCGGTATCGCCGACATCGCCGACGAGTCCAACAGCCGCAGCGGGATGCGCATCGTCGTCACGATCAAACGTGACGCCGTCGCGAAGGTCGTGCTGAACAACCTCTACAAGCACACCCAGCTTCAGCAGAACTTCGGTGTCAACATGCTGGCCCTTGTCGACGGCGTGCCCCGCACGCTGCGCCTTGACCAGATGATCCGGCACTACGTGAAGCACCAGATCGAGGTCATCGTCCGCCGGACGCGGTACCGGTTGCGCAAGGCCGAAGAGCGCGCCCACATCCTGCGTGGTCTGGTCAAGGCGCTGGACATGCTCGACGAGGTCATCGCCCTGATCCGGCGGTCGCCGTCGGCCGAAGAGGCCCGGCCCGCACTGATGAGCCTGCTCGACGTCGACGAGATCCAGGCGACCGCGATCCTCGACATGCAGCTCCGTCGCCTCGCGGCACTGGAGCGGCAGCGGATCATCGACACCCTCGCCGAGATCGAACTCGAGATCGCCGATCTCAAGGACATCCTCGAGAAGCCCGAGCGGCAGCGCTCGATCATCGCCGAGGAACTCCAGGAGATCGTCGACAAGTACGGCGACGACCGGCGCACCAAGATCATCCCGTTCGACGGTGAGGTTTCGGTCGAAGATCTCATCGCGGTCGAGGACGTCGTCGTCACCATCACCCGCACGGGTTACGCCAAGCGGACGAAAACCGATCTGTACCGATCGCAGAAACGCGGCGGCAAGGGTGTCCAGGGCGCGACCCTGAAACAGGACGACATCGTCCAGCACTTCTTCGTCTGCTCGACGCACGACTGGATCCTGTTCTTCACGAACAAGGGCCGCGTCTACCGGGCGAAGGCGTACGACCTGCCCGAGGCCAACCGCAACGCGCGCGGCCAGCATGTCGCGAACCTGCTCGCGTTCCAGCCGGACGAGAAGATCGCCCAGGTCATCCAGATCGCGAACTACGAGGTCGCGCCGTACCTGGTGCTCGCGACCCGCCGTGGCCTGGTGAAGAAGACCAAGCTCACCGACTTCGACTCCAACCGCGCGGGCGGCCTCATCGCGGTCAACCTCCGCGAAGGTGACGAGCTGGTCGGAGCCGTGCTCGCCGCCGCGGAAGAAGACCTGCTGCTGGTGTCCGCGGAAGGCCAGTCCATCCGTTTCCACGCCACCGACGAAGCCCTGCGCCCGATGGGCCGCGCCACCTCCGGCGTCCTCGGCATGCGGTTCAACGACGGTGACGAACTGCTCGGCATCAACGTCGTCCAGCCGGACAAGTTCCTTCTCGTCGCCACCGACGGCGGCTACGCCAAACGCACCCCGACCGACGACTACCCGGTACAGGGCCGCGGCGGCAAGGGAGTGCTCACCATTCAGCATGACCGGAAACGTGGCAGGCTGGTGGGCGCGGTCATCGTCGACGCCGAAGACGAGCTTTACGCGATCACCTCCAGCGGTGGAGTGATCCGGACTTCGGCCGGACAGGTGCGCAAGGCAGGCAGGCAGACGAAGGGGGTGCGGCTGATGAATCTCGGTGAAGGAACCACTCTTCTCGCGGTCGCACGCAACGCGGACGAGCCCTCAGACGTCGCCACTGCAGGCAGTGCTGAAGGAGAAGAAGACACGCCGGCGTCGGAGCAGTGAGCGACGCCCCACGTACTGGGTAAGGACTGACACCTCGTGACACCATCCGAGAAGCCCGAAGCAGGCGGCGCGCAGGCGGGTTCGTCGAGCCCGCCTTGGCAACGCGACAGCGCCGGGGAGGTCGACGGCTCCAGCGAGCAGACGATTTCCGTGTCTTCGATCGCCACCGAAGACGTGGCCTACTCGGAATCGAAGCAGGACGCGAAGACCGACTATCACGGGGTCAGTGGCACCGCCGCGAAGAAGCTGTTCGGCGATGGCGGAGAGGGCGACAAGCCCGCCTCCGCCATCCCGTCCGCCTCCCGCACCCGCGCCACCCCCACCGCGCTCCGCCGCCCCGGCCGCGGACCGCGTCGCGCCAGCCTGCAGATCAAGCGTTTCGACCCCTGGTCGGTACTGAAACTGTCCCTCGTCCTCGGCGTCGCACTGTTCTTCGTGTGGCTCGTCGCCGTCGGCGTCCTCTACACCGTCCTCGACGGCATGGGCGTCTGGGACAAACTGAACGGGACTTATTCGTCGCTAGTCGGCGGCGAAGGTGCCGACGCACCGGCGGACCCGTTGATCAGCGCGGGCCGGGTCTTCGGCATCGCCGCCATCCTCGGCGCGATCAACATCGTGCTGATCTCGGCGCTCGCCACCGTCAGCGCGTTCATCTACAACGTCTCCGCAGACCTTGCCGGAGGCCTCGAAGTAACCCTTTCCGAACGAGAGTGACCCGGTTGCGGGACGCCGAAAGGCGTCCTGTAATCTTCTCCTCGTTCGGGCCCATAGCTCAGGCGGTTAGAGCGCTTCGCTGATAACGAAGAGGTCCCAGGTTCAAGTCCTGGTGGGCCCACTCCGAAAGCCGGTTCGCGATTATCGCGAGTCGGCTTTTTTGTTACGCCCATGGTTTTCCCTCTCGGTGAGGGACGGCGTGATCAAGGTCATGGGATACCGGGAAGCGCGCCGGGCGTGTCGGTGTTGTACCTACTGGTCGGTGTGCCGGGTTCCGGGCTCACCCAGCGTTGTCAGGGGGGAACGCGGTGCGCCGACCTTGTCAGGGCCCTGCCGGACTTCTCTTCCCGGCAGGGCTTTTGTCATCACGTGGTTCCACGTGGAACGTCGGGCGCCAGCCGTCCGGAGATCGGCGTGCAGTAGCATCGACGGGTAAGCGGAGCAACTCGGCGGAGAAGAGGGGGCTTCTGATGAAGAAGCTGTTGGCACTCGCGGTCATCGCGGGCGGCGTGCTTTTCGTGATCAAGCGCAACAAGGCTGCCAAGGCCGAGGCCGATCTCTGGCGTGAGGCGACCGCGCCCACGGAGCGTCCGCTCGGTTCCGTTTCCACTAACGGAAGCGCTCCGGCCAAGGCCGCGGACGCGTCCCGCAACAACTGAACTTTTCGCGGGCGACTATCCTGATCGCCTGCGATCCGGGGCTGTAGCTCAATTGGTAGAGCACCGCCTTTGCAAGGCGGGGGTCAGGGGTTCGATTCCCCTCAGCTCCACAACGTGACGAACGGCCTGGCGGGAGGATTTCTTACTCCGGCCAGGCCGTTCTGTTTCCCGGCCGACCGCGAGAGGGCCAGCCCCACGCGATGTCGTCGACCGCGAGAAACGGTTCCTTGACCACGGTCGCGGGGGTCAAACCGGTGAACGCCATGATGTCCCGGTGTAGGTGGGACTGGTCCGCGTAGCCGCTGTCGGCGGCGATTCCGGCCGCGTCCCGGCCCGCGACAAGGCCGTGGACGGCGTGGTCGAAGCGGACCAGTTTCGCGGCGCGTTTGGGTGGCAGGCCGATCTGCGCTTGGAACCGGGACCACAGGCGTTTGCGGCTCCAGCCGAGTTCGGTCGCTAGGTGTTCGACGCGGACCATGCCACGGGTGGCGGCGATATGGCGCCAGGCCCAGGCCACCTCTGGGGACACCGGCGACGCGGCACAGCGGCGGGCGAGCCAGGCGTCGGTCCACGCGAAGCGTTCCTCCCAGGTGGAAAGGTCGCCCAGTTGCTCATTGAGCCGCGCCGGTTCCCTGCCCCACAGGTCGTCGAGGGTCACCACGGTGTTTTCGAGGTCGGCGATGGCAGCACCCAGAACCGCGTATGCGACCAACGGTGACAGGCGCACCTGCAGGCACTGGAAGCCCTCGACCCTCAGTGTGCGGAGGGCTTCGCCGAATCCGAGCCCGGTGACGAAGCTGCCCCGTTGTTGCCTGCCGGTCGCGTCCTCCACGGCGATCGTGCCGCCGAACACCAGAATCAGGGTCACGGCCGGATGTGGGATCAGCCGGAAGCCGGGTGGAGTGATGCCGCGGTCGCGGAACCCGGCCATCGCTATCCCCGGCACGCGGCCGGCTTGTTTCGGGCAGGCGATGTCCCACAACATCCCGTCATCCCGGCCGGCCCCCATTTCGCCAGGGTACCCACGACGGCAGGCGGAACATTTGTTCAAGCCACCGGCACCGGACGGCGGCGACAGTGCACGTATGACTGTTTCCGAAGACGAATCGCGTGCCGACGAATCGACGCTGCTGCTGGACGACGGCGAGATTCACGTGTACCAGGACGGCCCGCTTGACGCACCCGCCTTGCTGCTCGTCCACGGGACCGCGGCTTCGGCCCGCTCGTGGGAGCCGATGGTTCCGCTGCTGACCGGGTCCCATCGGGTCATCCGGATTGATTTGCCGGGGTGCGGCCGGTCGGCCAAACCGGCCGGTGGGAGTTACGCGGTCCCGGACCAGGCTCGCGTAGTCGGCGCGGCCTTGGACCGGCTCGGAGTCGAGTGCGGGATCGTGGCCGGCCATTCCAGCGGCGGGTCGGTCGTCACCGCTCTCGCCGAGCAACGACCCGGCCTGGTGACCGCGCTCGTGCTCATCAACTCCGGCCCCGACATGGCCGCCTATCAGGGAGAGGGTGCCGCCATCGACCCGGAACAGTGGCCGAAGCTCACCGACGAGCAGCTCCGCCAGGCCGTCGCCTCCGGGTTCGCTCCGGGCTATCGGATCCCCGGATCGTTCCTGGATCAGGTGCGTGACATGGACCTCCATGTCTTCGCGGCGGTCTCGCAGGCTGTCCCCGCGTACCTGAATGAGCGCGGGCTCCCGGACCGGCTGAAGACTCTCGGCAAGCCGCTGCTGGTGATCTTCGGCGAGGAAGATCTCAGGTGGCGTTCCTCGTCCGCCGCCGCGTACCGCGCCGTTCCCGGCGCGACGGTCGAGATGCTGCCGGGCCTTGGGCACTCACCCAACCTCGAAGATCCGGCGCGGACCGCCGTGCCCCTTTTGGCCTTCACCGCGAGCCACGTCCCACAGGCCGATTGAAAAGCGATTCGGAGGCGTGACCCTCGTCACGAAGACGATGTCCGCGAACACCGCTTCCAGCCAAGTCAACGCTGCTTACATGGGGGTGGAACTCCGGACAGCGAGGGGGCATCATGATCGGTTTCGAAACCGACCTCGACGATCTCAGGGCGTCGAGCAAGGAACTGGCGAAGGCCGCTGACCTGACCAGCGCCACCCATACCGGTGTGAGAGGGCAGGACGTGCCCGCTCCCGATCCGATCACGGGCAGTGTCATGCCCGGCCTTTTCGCGCCGAACACCGCGTTCGGGAAATCCCTTGGCATGCGTGGTGTTTCGGCGGCCTACGAGGAACACCGCGCGGCCGTCGAGAAGATGCTCGCGAAGCTGCACCGCAGCACGCAGGACGCGAGCCAGGCGTTGGCGAGGGTCGCCGAACTGTACGAATCCGTCGACGAGGACAACAAGCAGCGGATGAACCGCGCGGCGTACGGGGAACAGGGGTAGCGGCGAGAATGGACGGGTACTTCACCGCACTGGACGCGGAAACCGCCGACGAAGGTGACGGCAACAGCGAACTCCTCGACGGAATCTCCGACGACCTCAAAAAGGGAGCCAACGAGGCATTCGCCGCGGTGGACCTCCTGTTCAAGTCGATGTTCGGCCTCGGCATGGACCTCAGCGGCGAGCGGAAGGAGGAAGTCCGCGACTTCTTCCTCGAGTTTTCCGAGGCGGAGCTCGTGGGAGACAACAGCCTGCAACCCATGATCGAGGCCTACGAAGGGCTCTGGAACGCCTTCCAGGACACGAAGGCACCGCTCGACCGGTCTCTGGTGCTGCTGCTCAAGTGGCGCGGTGAAGGGGCCGAGAGCGCCAAGAGCTACATCCAGGGTCTGGTGAACACCTATTCCAGGGTAGGTACCAAACTCACCGTGCTGGAAGCCGACATCGTGGCCGCTCGGGACGCCATCGCGACCGCACGGAGCGACCTGAGCAAACTTTCCGCGTCCTTCATGACCGCCGCGGAAAAGTACCAGGACGACCAGGAACGGCAAGACGAATCCGCCATGATGAAGGCGCTGGCAGCGGGTTTCGCCGGTGCTGTCACGGCCCTGCTCATAGCGGCCGTCCCGCCGGCCGGAGCTCTCACCGCGGCGACGTTCTTCACCACCGCGAACGCGATTCAGTTCGCCGGTGCCACGGCAGGCGCCGGGCTTTCCACCCTGATCGCCGAGAACGCCGCGATCGTCGGGGACAGCCCCGAATCCATCTACAACAGCTTTCACGATGGCGTGGTCAGCATCAGGGAAGGCATGTTCCGCGCGTCGGAGTCGCTGATTTCGAAGATCAACGTCGAGATCAACAACCTGCCGGTCATTCCCGAGCCGCCGGACGTCAGTCCTGGTGAGACCTTCGATCCCGGCAACTTCGAAACGGAGAACACGGACAAGGGAACGGAAAAGCGGGTCCGGGACAAGGACGTCGACATCTCGAACGACGGCAAGTTCCAGGAGCCGCCGATGGAGCTGGCGCCGCTGCCGGTCGAGTGATGGCCGACAAACCGGCACCCAAGAAACCGCCCGCCGATCGGCAAGCGATGCTCGAGGCCTTGGCCGCCCTGTCGGTGGACGCGTCCTCACCGGACGGTGCCGTCTCCGTTTCGGTCAACACCGACGGCGTGATGACACGGCTCAGAATGAGTGAAGCCGCGTCGCGGATGTCGCCAGCCGAGATCGCGGACGCCGTCATGCGGACTTATCAGGAAGCGCAGCAAGGTTCCGCGAAGCGCAGTGCCGAGCTGATGGCGCCGATCGGCAACGCCGGCTACCTCACGGACAGGCTTCGCTGGCGGCTCGGGTTCACCCCTTCGTTCCAGGAGACCGGGGAAACCGTCACGCCGGTGTCCCCGATCTCTCGCCGGGCGCCGGTAAGCACCAAAAACGTGGTGCTCAGAAACCGTTCGGGAGAACCGGCGGGGCCTGCCGACGACGAGCGGTCCGGACCGGCGGAATCCGACGACGAATACTACGAACAAGGCCTGCGGTACAGACCTTCCTGGTAGCACCTAACTTCCGAGCGCGAGTAGTCGTTCGTCGAGTTTCGCCAGGTAGTCGCGGCCGAACTCGCCGTTCTCCAGGTCGCGCCACAGCACCGGCGGCAGATCCTGCGCGACCTCGGGGGAGCGTGACGCGGCGGCCAGCGCGATGGTCGCCGCGGTGTCGACGTCGCCGGTGAACGCGACGCAGGTGTGCAGCATCTTGGCGAGCCCGCCGCCCTCGGCGAGCACGGTGAGCGCGGCGCGGACACTCATCCAGCCTTGCGGCCCGATCATGTCCGGCCACGGCCGCGACCAGCCGCCGTGTCCGACGTCCTCGGGAAGCACCCTGTCGATCCACCGCGCGACGTCGGCCAGCGGACCGAGCCGGTGGTGGCAGTAGTGCACGGCGAGTGCCGCCGCCTGCGCCGCGGCGATCCCGGCCGGGGTGTCGTGGGTGATCCTGGCCTGCAGTTTCGCGTGGTAGAGGACGTCGTCGACGGTCGGCAGGAGCCCGATCGGGCCCGCCCGCATGGCCGCCCCGCTTTTGTCGCTCTGCGGCTGGAGCCGGCGCAGCAGTTCCTCGCCGCTCCGGACCTCGCTGAGCAGCTGGTGGAAGCGCGGCGCGTAGCCGTCGTGCGGATCGCGGTGGTACGCGTGCACGAACTGCTCGGCGAGCAGCAGCGGCGTCCACCGGCGTCCCGAGACGAGGAGTTCGGCGATCGCGAGCGTCATCTGCGTGTCATCGGTGTAGCGGCCCGCCGGGACGGCGAGGTAGCCGGGATGCGGCACGTACCCGGCCAGCGTGTTGTTCTCGGCGACGAAGCTCGGGTACGCGTGCTCGAAGGAGCCTCCGTACGCGTCGCCGATGGCCAGTTCGACCAGCATCGGACTCCTTAGGCGGTGAGGCGGGCCGTTTCCGAAGGGAGTTTGCCGTAGGTCTCGCGGTAGAAACCGGAAAACCGGCCGAGATGCGTGAAACCCCATCGCAGCGCGACGTCGGTGACGCTGCCTTCGGCACGCCCCTGCGCGATCGCGACCAGGTCCTGATGGACGTGGTCGAGCCGGATCCGGCGGAGATACTCCATCGGCGTCAGCCCCAGTTCGGTGCGGAACGCCAGCTGCAACGCACGCACACTGGTCCGCGCCGCCATCGCCAGCTCGCCGATCGACACCGGTTCGGCCGCGTGCTCCTGGCAGTAGGTCATCGCGCGGCGGACGGCGGACGACTTCGGCCGGGGTCGTTCCGCGGCGAGTTCGCCGGACAGCGAATGCGGCTGTGTGTCGAGCAGCCCGTGCAGCAGCAGCTTCTCGAAATGCTCGGCGGCCAGCGGCGACCGGTCGAACAGCCCGGAGGCCGCCGTCTCGCTGAAGGTGTGGAGCAGGGTGATCCACTGACCCATCCCCGACGTCTCGGCGATCGCCGGATCGAACCGTGGCGTCGACGCCCGCGCTTCGCCGAGCCGCTCACGCATCGCGTCCGCCACCAGTTGCTTGCCGACACGGAGCATCAGGATGTCCGGATGCTCGAACCTGGTCTGGAAACGCGTATCCGGACCGGTCAGGACATGACGTGACGGCGTGACCTCCCGGCCGATCAAGGTCTGGTTCCGGCCGGAGATGGTCACGAGCACCGTGTACGCGTCGGGGGTCTCTTCGCCGTGCAAGACGACGTCGGTGTCCAGGGCCAGCTCGTAGACCGAGAGGCCGTTCGGGTCGATTCCGGCGATACGGAGACCGCTGAGCTGGGAAATGTCGAAGAATCCGGTGGGCGCCCGGGTGTCCAGTTTGACCGTGTCCGGCGCGAGGAACGCCTGGAAGGTGCTCTCAAGCTCGTCGAAATCGTCGCCGGTGACCACCGTCGACGCGATCGGAGAACCTTCCGAGAACCGCTTGCGCACTGGTCGATTATCCAGAAGATCGGCCGGGCGGATCACCGGAAAACAAAGTCGATCATGCCCGTGGTCCATGCCGCCAGGCTGCGCTCCGCCACCCGATGCCCATACCTTGGACGTATGGCGACCGACAAGCTGCGCGCGTGGTGGGCACATCGGCAAGGTCTGGACGGATCGCTGCTCGGCGCTTCGGCGGCCGACGTCCTCGAGCGGTCCGGCTGGATGCGTTCCGTCGGCGGTTCGGCGCCGTATCTCGGGTTGTTCGCCAGAGCCCGGCTCGATCGCGAGACCGTCGACGCGGACGTCGCCCGGCTCGCCGTCCACGAACTGCCCTCGGCGCGTGGCTGCACCTATGTCCTGCCCGCGGCGGATTTCGAACTCGGCCTGACCGTCGGCGCCGGGGCACCGGCGGGTGAACTCGCGGCCGCGGAGAAATACCTCGGCGTCACGCAGGCCGAGATCGAGCAGCTGTGCGTCACCGTCGCGGAGCTGCTCGAAGCTTCGGCCGGACCACTCGATCCGGCCGCGATCAAGAACGCCGCCGGAGCCGCGGTGCGCAACCTCGGTGAGGCGGGCCGCAAACGCGGCACCACGACGACGTTGCCGCTCGCGCTCGGCCTGCTCCAGGCCCGCGGCGACATCCGCCGCGTCCCGGCAAACGGGCGGCTGGACCAGCAGCGCTACGGCTACGTGCGCTGGACGCCGTCACCGCGTGGCGAACTGCCCGATATGGACACCGCGCAGACCGAGCTGGCCCGGCGGTATTTCTCGTGGGCGGCCCCGGCGTCGCTCAAGCATTTCCGCTGGTTCTCCGGGTTCACCGCGGCGAACGCCAAGAAGGCGGTGGCACCGTTGGAACTCGTCCCGCTCGACGGTACGGATCTCTTGCTGCCCAAGGAGCTCGCGGACGAGTTCGCCGCGTTCACCGTGCCGTCTGAGCCGTCGTACGCGCTGCTCGCCGGTATCGACGGCATCCACCTGTTGCATCGCGAGCTGTCGCGACTGCTCGACGACGCCGACGCCGGACGCCCGGTGCCTGGTCGCGCGGGGGAGAAGCTGGGCGGGCAGGCGGATCCGCCGAGTCACCTGATCGTCGATCGTGGCCGTTTAGCCGGGCTGTGGGAATTCGACACCCAGACGAACAAGATCGTCTACCAGGCTTTCGGCGAGGACGACGCCGCGCTTCGGAAAGCCGTCGCGGAGACCGAGGAGTTCGTCCGCGATCGGCTGGGCGACGCCCGGAGCTTCAGCTTGGATTCGCCGAAGAGCCGGGCGTCGCGGGTGGCCGACCTCCGGAACTCAGGGCACTGACCTGGCAAGACAGTGCGTGGTCAAGCTCCTGCTTCGTTGATCAGGATGTCGACGGCTTCGTCGTTACGAGCGGTCTGCTCCGGGATCACCGAAGCGGGCGGGTAGAAACCGTCGATCCCGCCGTCCTTCGGGTACATCTCGAAGGTGTAGCTGAGGATCTTGTGCTTGCCCCACGCCCAGTCGTTGATGTCGCCATCGGTGACGTACAGATCGCTGGACTGCTCCGGCGTGTAACCGTTGGTGGCGGCCATCTTCTTGCCGACGTCGGCGAAGCGCTTCGCCTCTTCCTCGCTCAGGCCCGTGTCGGTCTCGTTCTTCGTGTAGCCGTACGGCCAGAGAACCAGTTCCGAGAAGGTGTGGAAGTCGATATGCGTCTTGATCTGCTGCGCACCGCCGACCACGCGGGAGTTCATGAACTCCGCGACCGCCTTGGTTTCGGGCTCGGAGAACGCCGACGGACCGTGGTAGTCCTCGTCGGACGGGCTGTTGCTGGACCCGCCGCAGCAGTTCCACTTGTAGTCCCAGTTGCGGTTCGGGTCGGTGCCGACCGCGTTGCCGCCGGGTACGGGCTTCCGCGTCTTGCGCCAGCCCTGGTAGTCGCCACCGGAGATGTCGTACTCGGAACCGTCCGGGTTGACGTTCGGGATCACGTAGATCTCGTGCTCGTCGACCATCTTCTTGATCGCGGGGTCACTGGCGTATCCGCTGGTGAACCGCTGCACGATGCGCAGGCACATCTCGGTGGTGAGGTGCTCACGCGCGTGCTGGTTGCAGGTGAACAGGACCTCGGGTTCGTTCTCGTCCGTGCCCGCGTTGTCGCTGATCTTCAGCACGTTGAGTTCGCGGCCCTCGTAGGACTTGCCGACACTGGACAGCGTCGCGATGTCGCTGTGGTCCTTCGCGGCCTTCTGCAGCTCAGCGGTCGTTTCGGCGTAGGTGTGGTACGCCTCGTCGCCAGGCGGGAAGTCGCCGGCGACGGCCGCGGTACCCGCCCGGTCACTGCGTTGTTTCAGCATGCTGTCGAAGTCGCCGAGCGACTTCAGGGTGAACCCGTTCGCACGCAGGCTCGCGGCCTGCGACGGCGTGGCGACGACGGTCAGCGCGCCACCGCGTGAGCCCGCGACGTCGACACCGGTGCGGGCGACCACGGTGCGCCGGGCGGTGTCGTTCGCGCCCTCCACCGAATACAGCCCTCTCGCCGGATCGCCGGTCTGGGCGTTCGCGACGGGCGTCGTGACGGCCAGCAGGGCGAGCCCGGTGGCGGCCAAGGCGCCCCCAATGCGACGGCGTGTGGACATTTCGCCTCCGAATGATCAGGGAACTGGGTGCCGTTACCGTCGCCGAAGTGAATCATCCACGACAACCCGACGATCGTCGTTCCCAATTACCGTTTACGGCCAGAGGAGGTCTTTGCGCCACGCGTCATTCTCACGCCGGTAGCGGAGTCGTTTGTGCCGCCTGTCGTGGCTGGCCTGCCAAAACTCCACTTCGGACGGCGTCACGAGATAGCGAGTCCAGGTTTCCGGTGCCACGCCGGGATTCTCCTCGACCCACCGGCGTGCATCCCCGGCCGCGCTGTCGAGGTCGGCCGGATCTTCGAGCACCCGCGACTGCCTGCCGATGAACGCCTCCACCCGGGACGCGGGCGGGCGCGCGAGGAAATCGGCCGCCGACACCTCGGGTGCGGCCGGTGCGACCGGACCACGCAACCGGATCTGACGGCCGCGTCCCGGCCAGAAGAACGTCAGCGCCGCGTGCGGATTCTTCGCCAGCTGAACGCCTTTCGGGCTTTCGGAACTCGTCGCGACCGCCCAGGTGTCGCCGTCGACGTCCTTGAGGATCACCACCCGTGCGTCCGGCATTCCCTCGGCGTCCACTGTGGACAGTGTGAGAGCATGCGGCGCCAACACATGTTCGCCCGCTTCGTCGAGCCATTCCAGGAACAACTCGCGTGGGGTCGGCGGCGTGGTTTCGGTGTCGAAATCCGGCAGCTCGTCGGGGAACGACGGCCAGCCGCGCAGCGTCCGGTTCACGGTCAGTACCCGGGCGGGGGCTGGCCGTGCTGCGGATAACCGGGCGCGGGCGGCGGATAGTGCGGCGGATGCTGCCCCGGCGGCGGACCCTGCGCGGGTGGTGGCCCGACCGGCGGGTACTGATGCGCGGGTGGCGGCTGCTGCGGCTGCCAGCCGGGAGGCGGCTGCTGCTGGCTCTGCGGCGGCGGTCCCGGCGGCAGAGGTGGCAGAGGTGGCTGCTGGCCTTGCGACTGCGCCCACTGCACCTGCTGATAGACCTCGGTGGGCTGCGGGAAACAGAACGTCAGCTTCGCGTTGATCACGCCATGCATCGCCGCACCCCACAGCTTCCCGCCGACGAACGCGTACAGCTGGGCCGCGGAGACGTCCACGGCCACCATGCGTGTCTCGCCGCCGAACTGGTTACCGGACTTCGCCGACGCGGCCTGCGCGGCGTCCGGGTACACGCGATCACCGATCAGGCCCGCGATGACCACCGAAGAAGCCGTCCAGCCGACAGTGCCCATCACGTTCGCACGCGCGTGCTGCGTCGCCAGTCCGGTGAAGTCGTACAACGCGGCCGCGGTCACCTCCGGGATCGCCGCGGCGACCACGCAGTAGTTCATCGTCGACATCATCACGGATTCGGTGAACAGGCCGACGACGGCCGCGCTCGGGCCGATCTGGACCGTGTTCAGCCTGCCACCGCTGCGCTGGACGCGTTCCGCCACCGCACCCAGGTACTGCTCCTTGGTGAGCACTGATGCCTCCTGAAGACTCCTCACGCACCGCCATCGTCGCACGAACAGGACCGATGGATGCGGCGACGCGACAATACGATCTGCTTCACTGGACGCCACTATGCGACGTCTTCTGATCTTGCCGCTCGTCGTGCCCTTCCTGGTGGCCTGCGGGCCGGCCGAGCAGCCGCCCGCAGCGAGCCCGTCCGCGCCGTCGAACGCCCCGGCGGCCCAGCCCCCGCCCGCCCCCGAGCCCACCGGTAAGGGGCCCTGTCCGTACCTCGGCACCGAGTTCGTCTCGGATGCCAACGGGCAGAAGGTCTCCAAGGTCAAGACGTCGGCCGACCAGCCGCATCCGACCTGTTTTTTCTACGCGCTCAGCGGGAAACTGCAGCTCACAGTGCGTGTGTACGTCGGAGAACCCGCCGTCGCGAAGGCGTTGGTCGACCAGGCCGCACCCGTCGACACCTCCAACCCGGCCGACGAACCGGCGGGCTGGAAAGGCGGGTACCAGCCGTCCGGAGACGGCGCCGTTTACGCCGTCGCGAAGGGCGGCAACGCGGTAGTCGTGACCACCAACCAGAAGCAGAGCATCAAAGCACGTACGGTGGCGAAGGAGGCTATCGGTGAGCTGCAGCTCTAGGTAGTGGTATCCACACGTCAGAGTGAAGTTGATCTTGTACTACCCTGTGCCGCACGCGCGAGGGTTCGCGGGACCCAGCGCAACGCCAGATCCGGCGGAGGCCGCCTCGCGGTGTGGCTCGGCGGCACAAAAGATCATTTCTCCCCATAAGACAAAAGGACAGGTTTCGTGGCTGACACCCTCAAGGAAATCTTGCTCGACTCCAGCCGTCGCCCGGCGGTCGTGAGCGACTTCGAAGGCCTCGTCGACGCCGAGGTTTCGGACAAGGGCGGCGTCTCGGGTGCCGTCGTGAAGACCGGCTTCGCGGCCGTCAAGAAGATCAAGCCGGGCATCATCCCCTCCGCCGTCGACGCCCTGCTCGACGACTTCACCGGTGCCCTCGAGCCGTTCTACGGCGACTACAAGGCCAAGGGCGGCAACGACTTCGGTGCCTACCTCGCCGGCCGCGGCGACGAGGCGTCCGACGCGCTCCTGTCGGTCACCGACGCGCGCGCCGACAAGAGCAGCCGCGACAGCATCAAGAAGGTCTACGGCAAGCTGCGCCCGAACGGCAAGAAGAACGTCGAGGAAGCCCTTCCCCGCCTCGGACAGCTGATCGACAAGCACGCTGCGTCTATCTAATCGCGCGCTGACGTAAACGCGCCGAAGGGGCGCCCGTTCGCTTTCAACGTCTTGTTGAGAGTGGAGGGCGCCCCTTCATCGCGTTTACGGGGCCTTCGGCCGAAAGAGGGCGCGCGACTGGTGAAGTCTCGCCGTCGCGCTGGCGCGCTTTCGGCGAGACAGTCCGCCGGTCACCGAAGTGGGCACGTAGGCACGTAGGCACGTAGGTGGTGTGCGCGTGGGTGCGTGGTGGTGGGCACGTTGATCTTGGACACCAAGACGTGAAGAACCCGTCTAGTGACCTGGTGGGGTCACTAGACGGGCCCTTGGCGACAAGAGGGGTGACGAGTGGCGTCAGTTCTTCTTGTCGGCGGAGCTGGTGCTCGAAGCCTGGTGCCCGTTCTTCGGGGCGCCGGGCTTCGGTGTCGACGGCTTGTCCGAACCGGAAGCCGGAGCCGAACCCGAGGCCGGACCGGAAGCGGCAGGCTTCGCGGAGGCGGGCTTCGGAGCGGCGGCGGCCGGGGTGGCCGGCTTGGCAGGCGGAGCGGGCGGTGCCTTCGGCGGAGCCGGTGCGACCGGCGGCTCCTGCTTGGAGCGCAGCGCGTAGGCGGCACCGGCGCCGACCACGGCGATACCGAGGACCCACGGCCAGCGGCGACGCTTACGCGTCCCCTTGGCAGCGGCCTTCGCCTCGACGAGTGCGGCCCGGAAGTCCTTCTTCGCGGCCTTGAAGTCCTTCTTGCCGCGACGCTTCGACTCGCCGGTGGACTTGGCGGCCTGGATGGCAGCCTTGCGTGCCTTGCGGCCCGGCTTGCGCAGCTCGGACAGCCTCGCGAGGGCTTCCTTGCGAGCGGCCTTCGAGCTGCGCTTGAGCTCCTTGCGGGTCAGTTCGGTCTTCTTCGCGAGCTTCTTGCCCGCGCGACGGCTGGACTTGGCGATCTCACCGGCGCTTTCGGCGAGCTTCTGCTCGGCGAGCCCAACGGCGTTGGCGGCGGCGTCCTTGCCCGCCTCCGCGGCACGTTTACGCAGGCCGAGCGCGCCGGACTTGGCCGACTCGCTCACCGGAACTGCGGCCCGGGTCATGGCCTTCACCTCATCAATCGTTTTGATTCTGCTTCGTTGCTTGTAACCTATCGTGCCCCTTTTCCCCAGATCTTGCCGCAGATGGCACGATGAAGCTCGTGACTGAAAGCAAGGGATCCCTCATTGGTGGCGCGCTGAAGGCCACTCTGCACACCAACCAGGGTGACATCCACCTGAACCTGTTCCCCGACCACGCGCCGAAGACGGTCGCGAACTTCGTCGGGCTGGCGGAGGGCGGCAAGGAGTACACCCAGCCCAACGCGCGGGGTACGAACTCGGGCCCGTTCTACGACGGGTCGATCTTCCACCGTGTCATCGACGGCTTCATGCTGCAGGGCGGCGACCCGACCGGCACCGGCCGCGGCGGCCCCGGCTACAAGTTCGGCGACGAGTTCCACCCGGAACTCCAGTTCTCCAAGCCGTACCTGCTGGCCATGGCCAACGCCGGACCCGGCACCAACGGCTCGCAGTTCTTCATCACCGTCGCGCCGACGACGCATCTGAACTTCAAGCACACGATCTTCGGTGAGGTGGCGGACCAGGCCTCCCGCGACGTCGTCGACGCGATCGGGCGCACCGCGACCGGCACGGCCGACCGGCCGCTGCAGGACGTCGTCATCGAGAAGGTCAGCATCAACCGCGAAGGCTGACAACACCGGCCGAGCGGCCTGTTACGGGGGATTTCGGTAGGTTGGTGGCATCGTGAGCCAACCACCGAATCCCCAGTACCAGCAGGCCGCCCTGCCCGGCTGCTGGTGGCATCCGAACCGGCCGACCGGGCTGAGCTGTTCGCGCTGCGAGCGTCCGGCCTGCCCGGATTGCCTGCGCGAAGCGTCCGTGGGCTTCCAGTGCACCGACTGCGTGCAGGCAGGCCGCCAGCAGGATCGCGTCCAGCAGAAGCAGTACCGCGACGCCGGTTACGGTGCGACCACCATCGCCGGCGCCCGGCCGCCCCGTACGGCCATCGTGACGCCGGTCCTTCTGGCGCTCAACGTCGTCATCTTCTTCATCACGGTCGCCCAGTCCGGCAGCATCGCGAACAACAACTTCTCGGAGTTCTTCCAGCTCGGTGAGCTGTGGAATCCGGCGACGCTGGCGGCGAACGAGTGGTGGCGGATCTTCACTTCGGGGTTCCTGCAGTACGGCTTGCTGCATATCGCGGGCAACGCGTTCTCCCTGTGGTTCGTCGGCCGCCCGCTGGAAACCACCCTCGGCCGCGTCCCGTTCGTCGCGCTCTACTTCATCTCGATGCTCGGTGGCTCGGTCGCGAACCTGGTGTTCACCGATCTGAACGCCATTCCGGTCGTTGGTGCCTCGGGTGCCATCTTCGGGCTCATCGGCGCGTACGCGGTCATCGTCATCAAGCTCAGGCTCAACCCGACGTGGCTGCTCGTCATGCTGGCGCTGAACGTCTTCATCACGTTCCAGGTACCCGGTATCTCGATCCTCGGGCACGCCGGCGGGTTTGCCACCGGCCTTCTGGTCACCTTCGCCCTGCTGTACGCGCCGGAGAAGAATCGGCTGAAGTGGCAGATCGGCGGGCTGGCGATCGTGGTCGTGGCGCTGATCGGGCTCGTCGTCTGGAAGGACTCGCAGACGATTTCCGCGAGCTGCGAGCTCACGACGGACCAGGGCAGGCCCACCTACATCTGCTATCCGGAGTAAAACCGGCCGTCCCGGGCCGCTCACCCGGCCCACAAGACGACGTCCACTGCTACGACAACGCCTGACCCTTCAGCGCGGTGAGGACGTCCAGGACGTCCCTGGGGTCCTCGCCGAGGTCTATCCGGCCGAACACCAGCAGGTGCTCGCCGGATTCGACCTCGAGGGTCAGGCTGTCCCGGCCGAGCCGTCGCGTCGTGCGCAGCTTGAACCGGGCTTCGGTCCACGGGTAGCGGTGCGGTCCGCCGACGGTCCTGGCGAGGATTCCGTCGGGTCCGGCGGCCAGCCGGGGCCGCAGCAGCGTCCCGTGCAGTGCGAGGGCACCCGCGGCGACCATGGCCATCCCGATGAGGACGGTGCCGCCGACGTCGCCGCCGATGGCCACCCACACCGCTCCGGCCAGCAGCAACAGGGTGATCACCCAGGCCACTACCACAACGTTCTGGCGAGGCGCCCAAGAGGTGGGGTAGTTATCCACAGGGGTTATCCACACTGGGGATGAGTCACACCGGTGTAATTCGGCGTCAAGCCGCCAACCGGGGTAATGCTCACCGCCACCGCATGGTCATCAGCAACCCGGCGATCATCAGCACGAAGCCGATCGCGAAGTTCGTGTTGCCCAGATCCGTCATGAAGGGGATCTTGTCGCCCGCGATGTAGTTCACGACCAGCCACATCAGGCCGATCACCATGAGGCCGAACATCACGATCCTGTAGAACAGGTTCGACGGGCCAGCGGCCTTGACCTTCACCGGCGTGCGCCGGTCTGTCGGCGGGGTGTACGCCGTCTTCTTGCGGACCTTGGACTTCGGCATCGTGTTCCTCGCGTACTGTTCGGCTTTCCTGGTGGCGATGACCCGCTTTCGGGTGCGCAACCAGCGCCACGTGCACACGTTAACGTAAACGAGCGCCGCTGGGCACCGTCCGGGACCGGTCGATTTCCCGCACTGTGACAATGGTGTCACACAGGGTTCGACCTTGTGCTGGTTCGACCTTGTGCTGGTTCGACACTGCGGCTTGGTTCGAGAAGACTGAGGAGCTTGCGTGGCTGAGCGGGAAGAGCCGGGCGCGGAGCGGCGGCGATACTCCGAACGACCACCCGGAGAGGGCCGTCCGGCCCCCCGGCGTAGGCCGGAGGACGCGAACGTGCCGCGCCGCGGCCCTGGAGAGGCGCCTTCGCCTCGCCGGAGGCCGCCGGAACGCGGGCCGCAGGACGGTCCGCCGCGACGCCGGATGGACGGGCCGCCGCCTCGCCGTCGTCCAGCGCCGCCGCCTGGATCGACCGAAGAGACCGTCATATTCGAGCCGGTCGGCGGGGGAACCGCGACCCGGGAACGCCCGCCGGCCGAGCTCGGCAAGGGCGGCGTCGCCATCCGGACCGTCGGAGAACTCCTCATCACCGCGGGGCTCGTGGTGCTGCTGTTCATGGTCTACGAGGTCTACGTGACCGACCTGTTCTCCGCGGGCAAGCAGTCCGACGCGAGTTCCGAACTGGACGGCGACTGGTCGAAGGACCGGCAGCTGCATCCGGAACTGGTCGACGGGAAGGCGTTCGCCCGGATTCACATCCCGGTGTTCGGCGCCGACTTCAACTTCACCATCCAGGAAGGCACCACCGAGGCCGCCCTCGAAGTCGGCCCCGGCCACTACAAGGGCACCGCGCTGCCGGGCGAGCCGGGTAACTTCGCGGTCGCCGGCCACCGCGTCGGCAAGGGCGCGCCGTTCAACGACCTCGACAACCTCAGCTCCTGCGACCAGATCGTCATCGAGACGCAGACCGACTTCTACGTCTACAAGGTGCTGCCTTACAAGGACGAGGTCGAGGGCTGGGTCACCGGCAAGGGCGCCGAGCCGAAATGCGCCCGCGTGGGGACGCTGCGCGACCCGAACGCCGTCGACGGCGGTGCCTACGGCGAGACCACCGGCCGCCGCATCGTGTTCCCGACCAAGGGCGACACGGTCAACCCGGTGCCGTACAAGGACCCGGACATCCTGCCGAAGGCCGCGCAGGTCTCCCTGCTCACCCTGACGACGTGTCACCCGCAGTTCTCGGCGCGCGAGCGGCTCATCATCCATTCGGTGCTGACCCAGCAGGTGCCGAAGAACCAGGTGGGCACCTACACCGAACTGCTGCCCAAGCTCTCGGAGGCGCGCTGATGTACGGCTGGATCTGGCGGAAACTCCCCGGTCCGTTCGCGGTGAAGCTGACGACGTCGATCGTGCTGGCGCTCGGGATCGTGGCCCTGCTGATGTTCGTCATCTTCCCGTGGCTCGAACCGCGCCTGTGGTTCAACGAAGTGAGCGTCCAGTAAGCGTGCGTTTCGGCGTCTTCCTGGTCTCCGGCCGGTTTCCGGGCCAGGAGGACGCCGACGTCCTGCGCAGGTCGGTCGACGCCGCCGTCGCCGCCGAACGGGCGGGCTTCGACGACGTCTGGTTCGCCGAGCACCACTTCATGCCGTACGGGGTCTGCCCGTCCGCGATCACGCTCGCCGCGCATGTGCTCGGCCGCACCGAGCGGATCGAGGTCGGCACGGCGGTGAGCGTGCTGTCGATCGCGCATCCGGTGGCGCTCGCCGAACAGTGGTCGCTGCTCGACGCGGTCTCCGGCGGACGGCTGCGGATCGGCGTCGGCCGAGGCGGGCCGTGGCAGGACCTCGAGGTGTTCGGCACCGGGGAAGCCCGCTACGAAACGGGGTTCGAGGAGAGTCTCGATCTGCTTCTCGCGGCGATGACGTCGAAGACGGTGTCGGCCTCCGGGAAGCACTTCGCGTTCCGTGAGGTGCCGATGGTGCCGCGGCCTCAGCGTGCTCCGCGTCTGGTCGTGGCCTGCGGTGACGCGGGTTCGCGTGCGGTCCGGCTCGCCGCCGATCGCGGGCTGCCGATGCTGCTCGGCCTGCACAGCGATGACGATACCAAAATCGAAACCCTTGCCGCGTACGGGGATTCCGCGGCCGGGCATGTCTCGACGGTGATGTGCCAGGTGGGGGCCGACGCCCTCGACGTCGTCCGATCCGCGCTGCCGGGTTCCCTCAAGGAGGGTTTCGCCGGGCACGTGTACCTGAACGGCAAACGGGGGCTGGACAAGGACCCGGTGTCCTACACCGACCGGCTGTGCGAGCTGCATCCGATCGGCGGCGCTTCGTACTGCGTCGACAGGCTGGGAACGAGCATCCGGCGTACCGGGGTCTCCCACGTGATCATGATGGTGGAAGCGTCCGGTACGCCGGAGGGAACGCTCGAGAACATCGCGCGGATCGGGGAAGAGGTACTACCCGCGCTGCGAACCGGCTAGCAGTCGCGTAGTTCCGGGCTCTGGTTCAGCAACTGGCCGCGTGGCGAGACGAACGCGCGGTAGCGGTCACTGTCCACATGGGACTTCTTGAACACGGCGATCCGGTGGCAGTTCTGGAACGCCAGCTTCACGCCGAAGTGTCGTTCCAGTCCGCCGCGGATCGCGTCCGAGGCCAGTGCCCGCAGCAGCTGACCGCGTTCGGCCTCGCTCGGCGGCGGCGTCTCGTTGTCGGCGAACCCGTCGGCCGCGCCGTCGGCCTCCGCGATGACACCGGTGATCACGGTCCAGGCGTACGGCAGGGATTCCCGGACACAGGCGACGAATTCGGCGTCGGAGACCTCTCCGCGTTCGGCCTTCTCCAGCAGCGCGGGCGATACATCCAGAGACATCGAACCTCCGAGAGAGACAGGGTGAACGTGGGCCGTCTTCCTGAGTACCCACCCGCGGCCCGCACCACAAGAGAAAACGATCATCATCACCACTTTGGCGGTAAGCGCCGTCACTCCCAGCGAAAGAGCTTGGCCGCCGCGACACAACTGCCCACCGCGAAGGCCGCCAACACGGCGAGTTGCAATGGCTGGGCGCCGGTGCCGGTCCAGGCGTCCTCCATGGCCTTGACACCCGGCGGGACGTACGCGCCGATCTTCTGGACGACCTCGGGCAGCAGCGGCCGCGGCAGATACACGCCGCCGAAGAACATGATCGGGAGATAGGCGATCATCGCGATCCCGCCCGCCGCGCGGCCGGTTTTGGCGACCGACGCGGCGATCAGCCCGAAGCCGAAGATCGCCGTCGTGCCGAGCACGAACGCGAGCAGGAAGCCGAGCGGGTGACGCGGTCCGGGGATGTCGAAGACGACGGAGCCGAGCAAGATCAGCAGGCCGACACCGGCGATCGTGACGGTGACGTTGATGATCAGCTGCGCCACCAGCAGTTTCGCCGGATGCACCGGTGTGGTGGCGAAGCGGCGGAGGATGCCTTGTTCGCGGTAGGCCGCGATCACCGCCGGGATCGACTGCAGCCCCATCATCGCGATGGTGAGCACCACCATCGACGGCACCCAGGCGTCGAGGAAGCGCATGCCCGGGGTCTTCTCGCTCTCGGTCCGGATGGCCGGGATGGCGCCAAGGCCGAGGAGGAGCGCCGCCGGCAGCACCAGTCCCGAGATGACCCAGGTCGGCGAGCGGAGCGCGAGTTTCGTTTCGGTGAGGGTGATCTTGGCGAGCGTGTTCATTTTTCGTCTCCCGTTTCAGTCGCGGCCGGTCAGGGTCACGAAGGCGTCGTCCAAAGTGGTTTTCCCGGTGCGGTCACGGAGTTCGAGCGGGGTGCCGGCGGCGACCACGCGACCGGCGTCGAAGATCGCGAGGCGGTCGCAGAGGCGTTCGGCCTCGTCCATGAAGTGCGTGACGAGCAAGACGGTGACGCCGGTTTCGCGCACGGCCTCGACGAGCTTCCAGGTGTCGCGGCGGGCATGCGGGTCCAGTCCGGTGGTCAGCTCGTCGAGGACGGCGACCTCGGGACGGCCGATCAGCGCGAGCGCGATCGAGACGCGCTGCTTCTGGCCGCCGGAGAGCTTGCCGAAGTACTTGTTCCGCTGCCCGGTGAGACCCAGCTTCGCGAGCAGATCGGCGGGGTCGGCGGGGTTCGTATAGAAGGAGGCGTAGAGGTCGAGCGCCTCGTGGACCTTGAGTTTCTCCGGCAGGCGGCTCTCCTGGAGCTGGGAGCCGAGGCGCTGCCGGAGGGCCGTGTGGTCCGCCTTCGGGTCGAGGCCGAGAACCGAGATACTGCCGGAATCCGGCGTGCGCAGCCCCTGAAGGCATTCGACGGTGGTGGTCTTGCCGGCGCCGTTGGTCCCGAGGATCCCGAAGATCTCGCCTTGTTCCACGTGGAACGAAACGTCGTCGACCGCGACGTGCTCTCCGTACGTCTTGCGGAGGTTGGTGACTTCGATGAGTGGCATGCGAAAAACGTTATGGCGCAAGAGGTCCGGCCAGAATGGCGCTGAAACCCCATTTGGGGTGGGGCTGGACCCACCCCGGCTGGGGAGCTGCGGTCACTGTGCCGGACAGGGTGGTGGGGAAGACTTCGTCGCATGATCCGGAAGTACCTCACCTCGGTGCGCCGCGGTTTCGCGCTCGCCGGGCTGGCGCTGGTCAGCTGGCTGGACCTGCTGCTCGAACTGGTGGGTTTCTGCGTGCTCTGCGTTGGCCTGGTCTTCGCCTACACCCTCGCGCTCGAAGGAACCCGGCCGCGGGCCGAGCTCACCCGGCGGCTCGCCGGACGCTGGTGCGGGATCGACGTCGCGTCGCCCTACCGTCCCGCCCCGCCCGAGCCCGAACGGGAGCGCGACGGGTGGTACCGCGAGGGGAACAACCTGTTCAAGCGGTCGTGGTTCCTCCGGTGGACCAAGCGGTTCGAGTGGATCTCCGACGATCCGGCGACCGGCCGCGAGCTCGGCTGGCAGCTGTGGAACCCGTTCTTCGGCCTGCTGCTCATCCCCGGCGTGCTGCTGACCGGACCGCTCGCGCTGCGGGTGTACGGACGCTGGACGCGTTGGTGGCTCGGCCCTCGTGAGGAGGGTTCTCGTGGCGAGGGCTGGTTCAAACGCCATCTCAAGGCACTGGGGTTCCAGCTGGGGCTGTTCGGGCTTTCGGTCGCCCAGCTGGGTATGGCGGTCCCGACGCTGCTCGTGCTGATCGGCCCGGCGCCGCTGTTCCCGACACTGGTCGTGGCGGGCCGGAACGTGACCGACACCCTGCGCCGGGAGGCCAGGAACTGGACCGGCGTGCGGATCGATCGTCCGTATCTGCCGGAGCCGCCGTTCCCCGTCCCGCGGGCGGACGGGATGTACCAGTACCGGCGGCAGCTGTACGACACGCCGTGGTGGCCGGCGCGGCTGAGCCGCTTGCGCTGGGTGATGCGTGACGTGGCGACCTGGCGTGATCTGGCGGCCGCGGTGGTCAACTCGGTCGCGCTGCTGCTGATGGCGGTGCCGACGGCCGCGACGGTCTTCTTCGGCGCCCAGGGTTTCCTGGCGCTGTGGTTCTGGCGGCCGATCGCCCAATGGACGAATACCGAATGGTCGACAACGCACTGGTTTTCGATGGCCGGGCTGCCCGAGGCGACAACGCATCTCCAGGCACTCGCGCTGACCCCGGTCGCCGTGGCGGCCTTCCTGGCAGGGCTGGTCGCGACGCCGTGGCTAGCTCGGCTGGGAGCGCGCTTCGCGAAGCTGCTGCTGGGGCCGACGGAGGCTTCGCGGCTGGAGCAGCGTGTCGAGCGGCTGAAGCAGACGCGGACGGACGCTTCGGTCGCCCAGGCCGCCGAGCTGCGGCGAATCGAGCGGGATCTGCACGACGGTGTCCAGTCGAGGCTGGTCGCGATGGGGATGAAGCTGGGCGCTGTCGAAGCACTGATCGACACCGATCCGGCCGCCGCGAAACGGCTGGCCGCCGAGCTGCGGCAGACGTCGTCGGAGACGCTGACCGAGTTGCGGCTGCTGGTGCGGGGGATTCACCCGCCGGTGTTGTCCGAGCGCGGTCTCAGTGACGCTGTGCGGGCGATGGCGCTGGACAGTCCACTTCGGGCTTCGGTGAGTGGCGTGCTGCCTCGGCTCGAAGAGCCCGCGGAGGCGTGTGCGTACTTCGCTGTCAGCGAGCTACTGGGCAACGCGGCGAAGCACGGTGAGGCGCGGCGGGTGTCGATCAAACTGGGCTATGAGGACGGTCTGCTGCGGATCGAGGTGACCGACGACGGGAAGGGCGGCGCGAACGCGGCAAGGGGAAGCGGGATTCGCGGGATCGAGCGCAGGCTGGGCACCTTCGACGGTACTTTCGTACTGACCAGCCCGCCCGGCGGGCCGACGAAGGCGACCATGGAGATCCCGTGCCAGCTAGACCCCGATGTGTCGTCGCCGAAGACCAGTACCTCCTCCGGGACGGACTGACACATCTCCTGACCGCGCACGGTTTCGACGTCATCGAGGCCGTCGGGACCGGACCGGAACTGGAGCGGGCGCTACGCGAACACCGGCCCGACGTCTCGGTCGTCGACGTCCGGATGCCGCCGACGAACACCGACGAGGGCCTGCAGGTCTCGCTGGCGGTGCGGCGCGACCTTCCCGGGCTGCCGATTCTCGTGCTGTCACAGCACGTCGAGCAGCTTTACGCGCGAGAACTGCTGGCCGACGGCGCCGGTGCGATCGGCTACCTGCTGAAAGACCGCGTCTTCAACGCCGGCCAGTTCATCGACGCGGTGCGGCGCGTGGCGGGCGGCGGGACCGCGATGGATCCCGAGGTGATCGCGAAACTGGTGGCGGGCAACGCTTCCGACCCCCTCGCCGCCCTGACCCCACGGGAACGCGAGGTGCTCGAACTGATGGCCGAGGGCTGTTCGAACGCCGCCATCGCCGGGCGCCTGCACTTCAGCGAAGGGGCGGTGGGGAAGCACACCGCGAACATCTTCGCGAAACTCGGCATCGTCGCCTCGGACGACACGAACCGGCGGGTGCTCGCCGTGCTGGCCTGCCTGGGCTCCTGAGCTCCTGGGTCTCTTGGGCTCTTGGGTCGCCCGAGTGTCATGAGGGGTCCCCATAGGACGAAATTTGTCCTATGGGGACCCCTCAAGACATTCCCGGC
>NZ_JBFBBY010000010.1:0-104275 GCF_040682875.1 Amycolatopsis sp. NPDC051071
AAGGCCCCCTTCCCTCGGCTGATCATTCAACCCATGGCCGAGGGAAGGGGGCCTTCACGCGGAGAACGTCAGCCGGCAAGCGGGAGGTCGTCGCGGTCGTCGCGGTCCTGGCCGTCGACGCTGTGCAGATGACGCTTCTTGGTACCCCGCAACAACGTCGCGGTCACGGCGAGACCGATGACGGCGAAGACCACGCACGCGATGAACGCGGCCCGCAGCCCGGCGGTGAATTCGGCGGGCCCGCCAGGCGCGGCGGTGAACGACGTCGACACCGAGGTGACCACGGCGACGCCGAGCGCGCCACCGATCTGGAACGAGGCGACGTTGATCCCCGACGCCGCACCGCTGTCGGCCTGCGGCACCTTGGACAACGCGGCGACCGAAGCGGCCGCCATGCCGGCGCCGAGACCAGGGCCGAAGACGATCAGGCCCCACAGGATGTCGGCTCCGTAGGTGCCGTTGACCGGCACCTGTGAAAGCAGCAGGCAGCCGGCACCGAGCAGGACCAGACAGGCCGCGACGACCGGCCGGAAACCCAGCCTGGTGACCACGGACTGCCCGGCGTACGCGCCGACGAACGCCAGCATCGGCATCACGGACTGGAGCACACCGAATTCCAGCGGGCTGTAGCCGAGGACGACCTGGCCGTACATCGAGATGGTGACGGACAGTCCGAACGCCGCCATCCCCATCGCCACCGTGACGAGGTTGCCACCCGCGAGTGCCGGACGGCGGATCAGCGCCAGTGGCACCAGCGGCGACGCCGATCGCTTCTCCACGGCCACGAACAACGCGAGCAGCCCGGCGGCGACGGCGAACAGGATCAGCGTCGGCGCGCTCGTCCAGCCCCATGCCGGCGCCTGGACGACGGCGAGGATGATCGCGACCAGTGCGAGCGTGCTGACCACCGCGCCCGCGACGTCCTGGCTACGGCGCTTGCCCGAGTCCCGGCTCTCCTGAAGAAGGACCGGCGCGAGCAGGATGACCAGCACCGCGATCGGCACGTTGACGTAGAACACCCACTGCCAGCCGAGGGTCTGGGTGAGCAGTCCACCGACGAGCAGCCCCGCCGTCGCGCCGATCCCGCCGATCCCGGACCAGCCCGCGAGGGCGGTGTTGCGGCTTTTGCCCTCGGGGAAGGTGTTCATGAGGATCGACAACGCCGTCGGCACCATCAGCGCCGCCGCGATCCCGCTGAGCGCCCGCGCGGCGATGATCACCGCCGGGCTCCACGCCAGGCCGCAGAGCACCGAGCCGACGAGGAACAGCGCCGTGCCGAGCACGAACACCCGGCGCCTGCCGAAGTGGTCGGCCGCCCGGCCGCCGAGGATGAGCAGCCCGCCGAAGGTGATGAGCTTCGCGCTCAGCACCCATTGCGCGTCGGCGGGTGACATCCCGAGGTCGGGCGCCAGCGAGGGCAGCGCCAGTATGACGCTCTGCGAATCCAGCAGTACCGCGAAGTTGGCCGCGCACAACAGGACCAGTGCGGCCCAGCGGAACCTGACGGCGTCGCCCGCCGCTTGGAGATGACTCACCGGAACTCCTTGCTTTCGTGGCGAAAGGGTGGATCAAGCCGCGGGACGCTCGGCCTCGCCGGAGTCCGTCCGAATGCTGGGAAGGGTGGTCACGGTGGCTTCCTGCTTGCCGCCACCGGAGAACAGCACCCGGCGCATCATCGACGGCTTCATCAGCGCCTGCGGCGGGTCGATCAGTGAGATGGTGCGCATGAACCCGCGTGCCACCACCGGATCCTTCGCCGCGGCCGCCATCACCTTCGACATGTAGGCGTTGCCGATCTTCGTCGCGAGGGTGCGCTTCCCGCGTACCGTCTCGTATCCGAGGTCGGCGGAGGCGGACATCATCCACGGCGAGTCGATTTCCTTCGCCAGGTCACGGAAGTAGTCGCGGAACGACGGGTCGACGCCCTTTCCGAGGTGCTTGCGCAACACGTTCGCGCCCATCGCGGCCACCGTCATGCCCTGGGCGTAGACGGGGTTGAAGATGCAGGCGGCGTCGCCGAGGATCAGGTACCCGGCGGGGAAGCGGCGCAGCTTCTCGTAGTGGCGGCGGACGCTCGCCGGGAACCGGAACGAACCGGCGGGTGCGCGCTGCTCGGCGTTCTCGATGGCGTTGAAGACCTCCTTGACCGGCAACGTCTTGGCGTAGGCGAGGAAGCCGTCGTGGTCGGTCGGCGCCCGGTCACCGGCGATACCGGTGAGGGTGAGGGCGTAGCGGTCGGCCAGGCGCGCGAAGATGCCTCCGCGCGGGAAGCCGGGGGTCGCCGTCGGGACGAGCGCGATGTCCTCACCGAGCGGATCCACCGGCAGCGGGCCGACGAAGTCCATCGTCGTGTAGGTCAGGTCCATCTGGACCTTCTCCTCCGGCGCCTTCTCGTACCCGAGTTCCTCCAGCCAGCGCGGAGAACGCGAACCGCGGCCGGAGGCGTCTACGATCAGGTCGGCGCTGATGACCTCTTCGCCGCCGCCGTCACGGCTCTGCACGCGGACACCGGTGATGCGCTCGTTGCCCTCGCTCGCGACCAGGCCGACGATGTCGGTCCGCTCACGCAGGACGACACCGGGGCGGGGTAGCGTGCGGGACCGCAGGAAGTGCTCGATCACCGGCCGGTTCGCGGCCACACAAGCCATCCCGGTGTCGGTGATGGCGAACATCTCGCCGTTGAAGTAGTAGTGACAAGTCGATCCGTAGTCGCCGACCGGCACGCCCGCCGCGATCATGTCGTCGACGAAACCGGGGAACAGGTCTTCGATGATGATCCGCCCGCGTTCGAGCAGGGCGTGGATGTGGATCGCCCAAGAGATCGACGGCCGCGGGTTCGTCCCGGCCGCGGTGAGGTCGTCGCGTTCGATGACGGTCACCTGGCGGTAGGCGTCGGAGAGCACGCGGGCGGCGAGCATCCCGGCGATGCTGCCCCCGAGCACGACGGCGTGATCGCCGATTTTCGTTCCCATTGGCGTGTGCCTCTCCTGATCAGGTGCGGGCGAATACGAAAAACGCTAGGCTCGCCCTCCACTTGTGCTCTTCTCCCACTTTGCGAGGTCTGGTTAGTGGCTTCTCCGGAGTTGCGAGCTTGTTTCGCGGTGGTATTCCGGCGCATGGCGACCGCGTAGTTTCCGTTGTGTACCTCCGCGCGATGAGGAAGGAGCACGGAATGGGTTCGGCGTTCGTTGTCCGTTACCAGACGACCCCGGAATCCGCCGGTGAGAATCAGCGACTGGTGGAAGCCGTATTCACGGAATTGGCGCTGAATCAGCCCGGTGGGCTGAGCTACGCGTCGTTCCGGCTCGACGACGGGGTGAGTTTCGTCCACGTCGGTGTCGTCGAGGGCGACGGGAATCCCCTCGCCGCGTCGACCGCTTTCCACGAGTTCCAGCGGGGTATTCGCGAGCGGGCTCCGGAAGGACCGGTCCCCAGCGGGGCCACGCTCATCGGCTCCTACGGCTTTTCCAGTGATCACAACGGAACCAAATGACAGACAGATCAATGAGCCCGCGTTGAAGGGTGCGAAAGTGGCTTTCGCAACCACCCGCTTTAAGCACTTACACGTCACCTGTGGCGTTGCTCGCGTGAAGTACAGGAAGGCCCCCTTCCTTGCGCCTAGGTACAGGAAGGGGGCCTTCCTGTACTGGGGAAGGTGTGAAGGTCGAGTTTCTCCGGCTGAGCCGAGGGAAGGGGTCCTTCACGCGCCGCCGTTGGGACTGGTGGCCCTCAAGGAGTCCTTGTCCATGAAGGATTTGGGACGGTGAGTGTCCCAAATCCTTCATGGACAAGCCACCTTTTCCTTACCACTCACGACCCTTACCACTCACGATCCAACTCAGCGGAAGAACTTCGTCAGCAGCTCCGCGCCCAGCGTGTCGTCCATCAGGTGCCCGGCGGTGTCCATGGTGACGTACTCACCCCGCGGGATCCCGTCGGCGACGGCCTGGCACATCTCCTTCATCCACTGTGGACTCTTGTTCCCGCCGAGTACGAGACTCGGCACGGTGATCGCGCCCAGCTCCTCGACCGGGACGCAGTCCGCGTCGTCGGAAAGGATCGAGTCGTACGGCATCGAATGCGCCATCGCCTCGAACGCCGGCCAGATCGGATGCGTCGAGAAGAATTCGATCTCGTCCTCGGTGAACAACGCGTCCCACTTCAGGAACAGGGACACGGCGTCCTTGATCCTGTCCTGTTCGAGCAGCTCCCTGAGCTGCTCGGTGTAGCCGGGCGGGACCTTCGGGCCGCTGTACGGGGGTTCGTACATGGCCAGTTTGGTCATCGGGACGCCGCGGGCGGCCGCCGGGACGGCGATCATCGAGCCGGTGCAGTTCGCGAAGACGCTGGCGGTGCCGCCGGCGGCCTCGATCACCGCGGCCAGGTCTTCGATCTCGATGTCCACTGTGTACGGTCCGACGCGGTTGTCGTCGCTGTCACCGCGTGCACGGCGGTCGTAGTTGTACACCGTGAAGCTCTCGGAAAGGCCTTCGGCGAGTTCGGCGTGCATCGCCTTCTCGTTCAGGCCGCCGCCGATGATGATCACCGGTGGCCCGCTGCCCGACTTCTCGTAGGCGATGGTGGTGCCGTCCGCGGACCTCACCTTCTCGATCGGGAGTTCGCGGTTGCCGTAGTCGAGGTTCTCGATGTTGGCCTGCTCAGCCATGGTCCAAACCCCTTTTCCGCAAGGCCTGCTTGAACTTCCGAAGGTCGTCGAGGAAGAGGTCCGGCGCCTCCAGACCGGGGAAGTGGCCGCCGCGGTCGAGACGGCGCCACTGCACGATGTCGGAGAACGCCCGGTCCGCATAGGTGCGGATCGGCTCCATGATGTCGTATTTGTACGCCGCGATCCCGATCGGCGTCGAGATCGGCGGCAGGGGAGCGACGAAGGTCTTGTACTCCTCGAACCGCGGGTCGGCGACGGCCAGTTCCGGATGCGGAGTCGCCGACGTCCGGGTAAACGGCGCGTTGTCGCAATAGAAGTGCGCCGCGTTGCCCGCGGAACCGGTGAGCCAGTACAGCGTCACGTTGGCGAGCAGATCGTCCCGGTCGAAGACCTCTTCCGGCGAGTCGACGGCGCCGGACCAGCCGTGGAACTTCTCGATGTACCAGGCAAGTTGCCCGACCGGCGAGTCGCTCAGGCTGTAGTTCAGCGTCTGCGGCCGCGTCGCGTGCTGGACCATGTACCCCGGCGCGGGGTACATGTACGGGCCGAGCAGTTCGAGCTCTTCCTCGCTGAGGCCTTCGAGGTCGCTCGCGTCGGCGGGCGGGGTCACGAGGAAGTTCACATGCGCGGCGAGCACGTTCTCGGGCTTCATCGCGGCGAGGATGATGGAGATGAACGAACCCCAGTCCGCGCCCTGCACGATATAGCGCTCATAGCCGATTTCGGCCATGAGCTTGCCCCAGACCTCCGACATCCTCGGCACGGTCCAGCCGTGCCGCGTCAGCGGCGTGGAGAACCCGAAGCCCGGCAACGTCGGGATGACGAGGTGGTAGGCGTCCTCCGGGTCGCCACCGTGGGCTCGCGGATCGGTCAGGGGCCCGATGAGGTCCAGGTACTCGACGATCGAACTGGGCCAGCCGGTGGTCATCACCATCGGCGTGGCGTCCGGTTCCGGCGAGCGGACGTGCAGGTAGTGGATGTTCGCCCCGTCGATATTCGTGATCGACTGCGGGAACTGGTTGATCTTGGCCTCGGTGGCGCGCCAGTCGTACTCGGTGCGCCAGTACTCGACGAGCTCCTTCAGGTAGGCCTGCGGCACACCGCGGGTCCATCCGACGTCGGGGGTCTCGGCAGGCCAGCGGGTGTCGTCGAGCCGTCTTCGCAGGTCGTCGACGGCTTCCTGTGGAATGTCCACTTTGAACGGAGTCATGACCGGGTCCGCAACACGTCGGTGATGGCGGCGGAGATCTCCGCGGCCTGTTCCTCTTCCAGTACGAGCGGCGGGCCGACGACGAGAGTGGGGCCGTAGTCGCGGGTCAGGACGCGGTGCTTGCCGCGCAGGTCGTCGATGAGGGAGACCATGCGGTCGAACGGCATCGGCTCCCCGGTATCCGGGTCCGCGGTCAGCTCGATGCCGACCATGGCGCCGTGCACGCGGACGTCGTGGACGATCGGGAGGTCGCGGATGCCGTCGAGGCCCTCGGTGAACCAGCTCTCGATCTTCTTGGCCTGGCCGAGGATGTTCTCCCGTTCGATGATGTCGATGTTCGCCAGCGCCAGCGCGGTTCCGAGCGGGTGGCCCGAGTAGGTCAGCCCGTGGAAGAAGAACTTCTCGGGGTTGCCGACCATGGTCTCGCCGATTTCGTTCCGCAGGAGGACGGCGCCGAGCGGCGCGTAACCGCTGGAAATCCCCTTGGCGGTGATGATGATGTCCGGGTTGTAATGCGCCGAAGCAAACCACTCGCCGGTACGGCCGAATCCGGTGATGACCTCGTCGGCGATCAGCAGGATGCCGTATTTGGTCAGCAGCGTGCGGATCCGCGGCCAGTAGTCGTCCGGCGGCACGATGACGCCGCCGCCACCCATCACCGGTTCGCCGATCATCGCGGCGATCTTCTCCGGCCCGATGCGGAGGATCTCGGTTTCGAGTTCCCGCAACAGGAAGTCCGTCGGGTCTCCTCCACCGAACATCTCCGGATGCGAGAGCATCGGCGGGCTGACCTTGGTGACATGCGGCATGACCTCACCGGCGCCGAAGTGCATGTCGTCCATACCGCTGACCGCGGCTCCGGCGAAAGTCGTTCCGTGGTAACCGAACTGCCGCCCGATGAGCCAGGTGCGCTCGGTGTCGCCGCGTTCGAAGTGGTACCGCCGCGCGATCTTCAGCGCCGCTTCGGTGCCGTCCGAACCACCGCTGGTGAAGTGGACCTTGTCCATTCCCGGCGGGGCCAGCTCGGCGAGCCGGGCAGCCAGCCGAATCGCGGGTTCGTTCGAGTACTCGCGCCACAGCGAAAAATACTCCAGCTTCTCCGCCTGTGTGGCCGCGACCTCGGCCAGTTCGCGGCGGCCATGACCGACGGCGACGACCCAGTTGCCACCCGCCATCCCGTCGATGAACGGGACGTCTTCGGCGTCCCACACCACGGATCCCTTGCCATGGACGAAAATATTCCGCTCGGTCCGTGCCGGGTTCTGGTGCGGATGGATGAGGTGCTTGCGGTCCAGGGCCTGAAGCGTGGCCGCGAATTCCGCACGCGCTCGCGCCTCGGTAGCGATGGTCATTTCGGCGTTCCCTCCGCGGAATTCGGCAGCAGACACGACCCACGCTAGGTGAGGCGGCCTCACCGGTCTTCTCGCTGATTGCCGCAGGATTCAGGAGATCTTGCCGCAAACCAGGAGAAACCGACCCCCCGTCGATCTTGCTAAATTCCCGATATGGTCGATTTTGTCGTGGTTGGGGCCGGTGCGTCCGGTTGTGTCCTCGCTAACCGATTGAGCGCCGACCCGTCCGTCACCGTGGTTCTCGTGGAAGCCGGGTCGTCCGATGATCACCCGAACTTCCGGATTCCCGTCGCCGGGGGGCAGTTCTTCAAGACCCGGCACGACTGGGACTTCGACACCGACCAGGAACCGCACGCCGAAGGGCGGCGCGTCTACCTGCCGCAGGCACGGGTGGTCGGCGGTGGCAGCGCGGTGAACGGCGGTGCCTATGTCCGCGGCAACCGCGCCGACTTCGACGACTGGGCCGAGCCCGGCTGGGATTTCGCCGGGATACTCCCGTATTTCCGGCGTTCGGAGGACAATGAACGCGGCGAGGACGAGTTCCACGGCGTCGGCGGGCCGCTGCGGGTCAGTGACGGGCGGACCGGCAACCCCAGTTCCGCCGCGTTCACCGCCGCCGCGGTCGAGGCGGGCTACCGGCACAACCACGACTTCAACGGTGCCACGCAAGAAGGGTTCGGCGCGTTCCAGGTCACGCAACGCGACGGCCGCCGGGCCAGTAGTTCCTCGGAGTTCCTGCGTCCCGCGCTGGACCGCCCGAATCTCACCGTCGAAACCGATCTGGAGGTACACCGGGTACTTGTCGAGAACGGCCGGGCGGCCGGGGTCGTCGGCAACCGGCTCGACGAGATCGTCGAGATCCGGGCCGAGCGCGAAGTCATCATCAGCGCCGGCACCTACAACTCGCCGAAGATCCTGATGCATTCGGGGATCGGCCCGGCCGATCACCTGCGTGCGTTCGGGCTCCCGGTCGTCGTCGACCTGCCCGGCGTCGGACAGCAGCTGCAGGACCACCCGCATGTCTGGCTGAGCTTCGGGCACGACCAGCCGGTGAGCCTGCTCGCCGCCGGAGAGCCCGAACACGCCGCGCAGTACGAACGTGACGCGACCGGCTTTCTCACCTCCGGCGGCCCGGAGACCGGCGGGTTCGTCACGATCACCGGCGACGTACCGGATTTGCAGTTCATCTGTATGCCACTGATGATCTCCGACGGCTTCCTTTCGCCGCCGACCCGGCACGCGCTTTCGTTCGGTGCGTCCGTGGCGAAGCCGCGCACCCGGGGGAACGTGACCCTGTTCAGCCCCGAACCCACCGCCAAACCGAAGATCGTCCAGAACTACCTCGCCGACCCGGCCGACCTCGCGATGGCCGTCGAAGGGGTGCGGATCAGCCTGGAGCTTTCCAGGCAGGTCGCGCTCAAGCCCTACATCCTCGACGCCATTGCCGCGCCCGCCTCCGAAACCGAGGCGGATTTACTCGCTTTCACCCGGCGTAACGTGCTGACCGGCCACCATCCGGTGGGTACCTGTGGCATGGGCCGGGTCGTGGATGCGCAATTGCGGGTTCTTGGAATAGAATCACTTCGTGTCGTGGATGCTTCCGTCATGCCGACGATCGTGCGGGGCAATACCGGCGCCCCGGTCATCGCCATCGCCGAAAAGGCTGCGGATTTGATTCTCCACCCTGGCGCGGAACCGCACTGGACCGCATGAACTACGACGAGGAAGATTTGAAAACATGGCTGAGAAGACAGCACCACACGTAATCGACGTGACGTTCACGGCCGAGGTCATTCCCGACGGCAACAGCGGCTGGCCGTGTGTGAACATGCCGGACTCCGCCGAGTTCTTCGGCACCGGCAAGGCCGTCAAGGTCAGTGGCACCGTGGACGGCCACGACTACGAGGCGAGTATGTTGCCGATCGGCGGCGGCATCCACATGATGCCACTGCGCAAGCCGTTCCGGAAGGTCATCCAGAAGGAGATCGGCGACAAGGTCACCGTGCACCTGACCAAGCGAATTTCCTGACCAGGTCAACGCTGTGGCAAACAAAACAGGGCCGGACCGGGCAAACTCGGTCCGGCCCTTCCGACGTCGGCTATTCGCCGCCGGTCCAGACCGGCCGCAGCTCGACACTCTGTCCGGGCGCGACGAGCTCTTCGGCGATCTCGTCGGCTCGCTCCTTATCCTTGGCCTCGATCAGGAAGAAGCCGGCGAGGTGATCCTTCGTCGACGAGTACGGGCCTTCGCTCTTCTTCGTCTCGCCACCCTCGACCGTGTACAGGCTCGCTTTGGTGGGGTCGCCGAGTGCTTCTCCGCCGACCAGCTCGCCGTTTTCGTGCAAACGACCGAGCAGTGCTTCGAAATTCGCGAAGTGCTTTTTACGCTCGTCCGCGGAAAGCCCCGAGAACTCAGGGGTGAATTCCTCCACCGGGTGACCCCACGGCTCGGGGTGCGAGTAGAGCAAAACCATGTACTTCATTCTTTTTCCCCTTCTTACTTCCGCTTGTAGGCCCACATGGTGGCCGAGCCGAAGCCCGCGATCACCAGGGCACTGGCGACCAGTACCCAAATGATCTCGCCCGCGTCCGGGCTGCCGCTCATCAAGCCCCGCATCGCGGTGACCAGGTGGGTGATCGGGTTCCAGCTGACCGCGGCTTCGAGCCAGCCCGGCATCGTGGAGGGCTGCACGAAAACGTTGGACAGGAAGGTCAGCGGGAACAACGCGACCATACTCACGCTCATCACGGTCTTCTCCGACCGCATGGACAGGCCGAGGAACGTCCAGATCCACGAGAGCGAGAACGAGAACACCAGCAGCAGCGCGACCGCGCCGACCGTGCCGGCGACACTGCCCAGGTTGTAGCCCATGATCAGGCCGACACCGATGATGACGACGCAGCCGATGAGGTAACGCAGGAAGTCGCCGAGCAGGTAGCCGACAATCGTGGCGGGGCGCCAGATCGGCAGTGTCCGGAAGCGGTCGAAGACACCCTTCGAGATGTCGCTGTTCACCGCGACACCGGTGTACATCGTGATCATCACGACGGTGATCGCGAGGATGCCAGGGAGCAGGTAGTCCAGGTACGCCTCGGTCGAACCGCCGATGGCGCCACCGAAGAGGTACGTGAACATCACGGTCATGATGATCGGGAAGCCCGTGACGTCGAACAGCTGCTCCGGCAGGTGCTTGATCTTCAGCGCGGCCCGCCACCCGAAGGTGAGCGACGCGGACAGCGCGCTGGGGCGCTTGGGCCGGTCGGCCGACGCCAGCACCGCGTCGAGCGCGTCGACGTCGGCAGGCCGGGTTTCCTCGGCCGCGTCGGTCGTTTCGGCCGGCTTGACGGTGGAAGTCATCGGTTCGCCCCCTCCTTGGCGGCGTGATCCGAGGCCGATCCCGCGGGGCGATCGGTCAATGCCAGGAACACTTCATCGAGACTCGGCTGTCCGAGCGAGAACTCGTCGACGACGATGTCCCGCAGCGAAAGCTCGTGCAGGGCCTTGGAAGCCCACTCGGCCATCCCGGCGTCGCCGTCGACACCCGGGATACGGGCACTGACCAGTACCTCGTCATGCTCCGAAAGCGTGGGCCGCTCCAGGAACCGGGAAAGCACGTTCTGCGCGTCCGTACGCTGGTTGGCGTGCCGCAGGCGCAGGTGGATCGCACCGGCGCCGATCGACGCCTTCAGCTTGCCCGGCGTCCCCTCGGCGATGACCTTGCCGTTGTCGACGACCGCGATACGGCTGGCGAGCTGGTCGGCTTCGTCGAGGTACTGCGTGGTCAGCAGCACCGTGGTGCCGCGTTTGACGACCGCGCGGATGATGTCCCATACCTGGTTGCGGCTGCGCGGGTCGAGTCCGGTGGTGGGCTCGTCCAGGAAGAGCAGATCCGGGGTGTTGACGATGCTGGCCGCGACGTCGAGCCGCCGCCGCATACCGCCGGAGTAGTTCTTCACCTGACGACCGGCGGCCTCGGTCAGCCCGAAGGCGTCGAGAAGCCGCTCGGTGCGTGCCCGCGAGGCCGCCTTGCCGTGGCCGAGCAGACGGCACAGCAGGATCAAATTCTCCGTGCCGGTCAGGTCGTCGTCCACCGAGGCGTACTGACCCGTGAGGCTCACCCGCGCGCGAACAGCGTCCGCTTCACGCACCACGTCGTGACCGAAGACCTTGGCCTGTCCTCCGTCGGGACGCAGCAACGTCGCCAGCACCTTGACCGAAGTGGTCTTCCCGGCACCGTTCGGGCCGAGAACGCCGTACACCGTCCCCGCGGGGACGGTGAGGTCGAGCCCGTCGAGTGCGCGCTTTTCGCCGTATATCTTCGTCAACCCGGACGCTTCGATCGCTGGATCCCCGTCGCGGACCTTCGCCATGATGAACCTTTCTGGTTTCGCGCCTGACATCTCTTCAGGCGGCCTGGCGCCACGACCGCGACGTGAAGACTTCATTGTTGCCGATCAAGGGCGCGAACGCTTCTCCTGTCGTGCTGTCGCGTTTTTCGCGCGCAGTCGAAGAGATGCTTCGCATACGGGGCGGCAGAGAATCGACGGTATTGCCTGATGGTGCCTTAGGGAGGACGGAAAATGACCTGGTACTCCGACGATGGCCTGTGGTCGGGCTTCTCCGAGCTGATGTGGCCGCGGCGCCTGACGGTGGAGGCGGACGAACTCGTGCGGGAGTCGCCGTTGCTGGCCTTCCCGGCCGGTTCCCGGGTACTCGACCTGTGCTGCGGGCCGGGCCGGTTCGTCGTGCCGCTGGCTCGCAAGGGCTACCAGGTGACCGGTGTGGACCTCAACGCCCCCGTGCTGGACCGCGCCAAGCAAGCCGCCGCCGACGCGGGGGTTTCGGCCGAATTCATACAGGGTGACATGCTCGAATTCGTCCGTCCCGGCGGTTTCGACGTCGTGCTGAACATGTACACGTCGTTCGGTTACTTCGACGAAGCCGAAAAGAACCTCCAGGTGCTGACCAACGCGCAGACGAGCCTGGCACCGGGCGGCAAGCTGCTGCTGGAGGTCTACGGCAAGGAGATCGTCGCGAAGAACATCGGGCGCACGCACGCTTTCCCGCAGCCCGAAGGCATCGCGTACATGCGGCACAGCGTCCTCGACGACTGGACGAAGCTGCGCACCGACTGGACGCTGGTCGACGGCGACGTCGCCCGTTCCGCGCATATCCAGTCCTACATCTACAGTGCCGCCGAACTGCGCCGCCTGTTCGAAGACGCCGGCTTCACCGATATCGAGGCCTACGGCGGTTTCGACGGCGCGCCGTACGACAAGCGTGCCAAGCGGCTGATAGTCCAGGGCGTCAAGTCCTGACCGGAGCCATGCGAAAGGCCCCTTCCTCACTCGCCAGGGGGAAGGGGCCTTTCGTGTTTCCGCTAGACGTGCGCCGGACTGTCCACAAGGGACGCCAGGAGTTCGCGGACCCGGCGGTCCATGTCGTCCCGCAGCGGCCGGATACCGGTGACTCCCCCGGTTTCCGGATCGGGCACGACCCACTCGACGTAGCGGGTGCCTTCGGCCACCGGATATGTCTTGCAGCCCATGGTGATCACGACGTCGGCCGCGGCCACGTCCGCATAGGTGACCTGGGTCGGCACCTCGCCGGTGATGTCGACCTCCCATTCCGCCAGCGCGCCCGCGACCAGGGGGTTGACCTTCTCCGCCGGGTCGCAGCCCGCGGATCGCACGGTCACCCTGCCGAACCCGTGATGCTTCAGCAATGCGGCGGCCATCTGTGATCGGCTCGCGTTGTGCACGCAGACGAACAGGATATCCGTCATCTTCCCGCCCACTTTCCTCGGTCCGTGTCCTCGTACCGAGGTTACCCGTGAAATCGTCATTGCCCCGGTATGACGAAAAGGGTGGCAATCGAGGAGAACCTCATCATTTCGTCCCATTCGCAGTATGGGAGAAGAGTGTGTTTTATGGCCACTGCCACACTTTCGCAGTGCGTGGAAAAGACGGCGGTGGACTTCGGTGACCGAGATACGGGAAATGGCCGGCCTACGACACGGACTGGGGCCGCGATGAGAATCCTCGTCGCGGGGCCCGTCCCCGCAGCCAGTGACTACGGCAATGGCGTCACCGCACGCCGCTGGGCACAGCTGCTGCGGGACCTCGGCCACGAGGTCCGCGTGGTGCGGGACTACGACGGCGAGCGGTACGACCTGCTCGTCGCGTTGCACGCACGCAAGAGCGAAGCGGCGATCCGGGCCTTCAGCGCGGACTGGCCGGAAGCACCGATCGTGGTCGCGCTGACCGGCACCGACCTCTACCCGGACCTGGTCGCCGGCGGGGTGGACCTGTCGCTGCTCGAACGCGCCGCACGCATCGTCGTCCTTCAGCCGCAAGGACTTCTGCAGCTGCCGCCCGAATTACGGAGCCGCACCAGGGTGATCACCCAATCCATGCCGCCGATCGACGGCGAGGAGCCGGCCGAGGACCGGTTCGAGATCGCGTTCCTCGCGCATGCCAGGCCGGTCAAGGATCCACTGCGGCTGAGCGAGGCGGTGCGCGCGCTGCCGTCGTCATCCCGGATCACCGTGACCCACGTCGGCGGGGTGCGTGAGGACGACATCGGCGACCGTTTGCGTGCCGAGTCGATCGAGAACCCGCGCTACGGGTGGCTCGGCCCGTTGCCGCGGCCCGAAGCACTCGCCGTACTCGCCCGAAGCCGTCTGCTGGTGCTCACTTCCCTGCACGAAGGCGGCGCCAACGTGGTCACCGAAGCACTCGCCGCCGGGGTGCCGATCGTGTCCACCCGCATCCCGGGTTCGGTCGGGCTGCTCGGCGAGGACTACGCGGGTTATTTCCCCGTCGGCGACACGGCCGCGCTGGCCGCCGTGCTCGATGCCGCCGAACACGACCGTGACGGGCTCTACACGCGGTTGCGGTGGCAATGCGCCGCCCGCCGCGCCTCGGTGGATCCGGGGCGCGAAACCGAGGCATGGGAACGGCTGCTCGCCGAAGCGATCCCAGTGAACGCCGGATACAAGGGAGTGCGATGAAACTCAGGAAGAGCGTTCCGAAGGTCGGGGGCGGCGGGGTGCACCGGGAGTTCACCGCCGAACAGACCTACGCGCGGATCGAGCCGCATCTGCGGCGCGCCGGGGTCACCCGGGTCGCGGAGATCACCTGGCTCGACCGGGTCGGCATCCCGGTCTACAACGCCATCGCGCCGCGCTCCAACGACATCATTTCCGTCTACAACGGCAAAGGCCTGCGGAACATCGACGCCAAGACGTCCGCGGCGATGGAGGCGATCGAGCGGTTCTCCGCCGCGCTCCCGGTGCGACCGCAGGTCATCGCGTCCTACGAGGAACTGGTCGCCGAAGGCCGCACGGTGCTGGACCCGCGTGAGAACAACGCGGAGCTTTCCCGGCACTACCGCGACGATCTGCCGATCTCGTGGGTCGAGGCGTACGACTTGATGAACTCCGAGACCATCCTCATCCCGCAGGCGTCCGCCGTCTACGGCCTGAAGTTCCACGAACCTCCTTGCTACAAGGTGCTTTCCACCAACGGACTGGCGTCAGGCAACAGCCTCGAAGAGGCCATCTGCCACGCGCTCACCGAATTGATCGAGCGCGACTCGATGACCAACGCGGAACTTGTGAGCAGCCAGCTCGCGCAGGTGCTGGAAAAGGGCATCTTCGTCGAACCGCAGCCCGAGCACGTCACGTCGTATCTGCGGGAGCTGCACCCGCACGTGGACCTCGAAACACTGCCGCCACTCGCGAAGTCCCTGGTGGACAAGTTCCACGACGCCGGGCTGAAGATGCGGATCGTGCACATCACCTCGGATCTGGAGATCCCGAGTTTCCTCGCGGCCACTTCGGAGGACCTCGGCCCGACGACGTCGCAGGGACACGGCGGGTTCGGCACGCATCCGGACGCGAGTGTCGCGCTCATCCGCGCCATCACCGAATGCGCGCAAGGCCGCGCCGTCGACATCCAGGCGATGCGTGAGGACATCCGGCTCCCGACCGAGAACGTGTCCAAGTACCAGAACCACGTCCAGCGGTCGGCGACGATCGACAAGGGCGCGTGGGCATGGCAGCCGATGCGCAAACAGGTCGCGTTCGACGAGATCCCGTCGTGGATCACCGACGACGTGATGACCGACATCGAGCTGATCCTGGACCGGCTCCGCGCCGCGGGGATCGAACGCGCGCTCGCCGTCGACCTCTCGCCGCCGGGGATCCCGGTCAGCGTCGTACGGGTGATCGTGCCGAGGCTCGAATCGTGGGCCGTCGACCACTGCAAGATCGGCCCGCGCGGGGCGACGGTCTGGAACAACGCGCTGGCCGAACTGTCGGCCCGCAAACGCGCCGCCGAACTTTCCAAGCCCGCTTAGGGCGTGTCTGACAAATCACGAACCCCATCGAACAGATTTGCCCCGACACGCCCTAGGAGATCCGTCATGCGCGCAGTGGTTTTCATCGGCCCGAGCATCGACAAGGAGTCGGCGTCGGCCGAACTCGACGTCGAGTTCCTGCCGCCGGTCAAACGGGGCGACCTCGCCGAACTGCTGGCCCGCCCGGTTCCGCCGGAGGCCATCGGCATCGTGGACGGCCGCTTCCTGCAGAGCCTGTGCATCTCGCCGAAGGAGGTGCTCGAAGCGATGGACCGCGGCGTCACGATGTTCGGCTCGTCGAGTATGGGTGCCTTGCGGGCGGCGGAATGTTCACCGTTCGGCATGGTCGGCGTCGGCAAGATCTACGAGGAGTACTTCTCCGGGCGGATCGACGCCGACGACGAGGTCGCCGTCACCTACGACGAGGAGAACCTCTCGGCGTTGTCCGAACCGATGGTGAACACCCGGTTCGCCGTCGCCGCGGGCATCGAGCAAGGCGCGTTCGCCCCCGAGACGGGGGAGCGGTTCCTCGAGATCGCCAAGGAGCTCTACTTCCCGCAGCGCGTCAACCGGACCGTGCTCATGTTGCTGCGCCGGGAACTCCCGGCGGACGAGCACGCCAGGATCGCCGCGTTCTTCGACGGCGGGGCCCCCGACACGAAACGTGAGGACGCGCTGCTGCTCCTCGCGCGGATGCGGGAATTCCTCGACCCGGTGGCCAAACCGCAGATCAAATCCGTCGAAGCCCGAGGTGCGCTGTGAACATCGACCCGTCGCTGGCCCCGTTGTCCGGATTCAGCCCCGAGCAGCTCGAACGTTTCCTGGAGGCCGTGCGGAACTCGTCCCAGGGCGTCCAGGGCACCCTGGAGTCCCTGACCATGACGATCATGACCTCGATCGAATGACCCGCGTGACCTGACCGATCAGGAATCGAGAAGCGCCGGACATCAACCTCACCTAGCGTAACCGCCATGGACATCAGCATTCACGCCAGTTTCCTTCCGCAGGACGACCCGGAGGCCGCACTGGGCTTCTACCGGGACACCTTGGGCTTCGAGCTCCGCAACGACGTCGGCTACGAAGGGATGCGCTGGCTCACCGTCGGCCCGCCCGGGCAGCCCGAGGTGTCGATCGTGCTGCACCCGCCCGCGATCGACCCCGGGATCACCGACGACGAACGCCGCGTCATCGTCGAGATGATGGCGAAGGGCACTTACGCGAGCATGCTTTTGTCCTCCGACGACCTCGACGGCACCTTCAAACACCTCGCGGAGGCCGGCGCCGACATCATCCAGGAGCCGACCGACCAGCCCTACGGTATCCGCGACGGCGCCGTCCGTGACCCGGCGGGCAACCTGCTCCGTATCCAGCAGCGCGTCTGAGCGCTACCGGGTGCGGGCGCGGACATGGATCCGCTCACCCTGCCCGCCGAAGAGGCTGAGCACCTCCACCGGCCCACGGCCGGTGGCGCCGAACCAATGCGGCGTCCGGCAGTCGAAGTCGGCGGCCTCGCCGGGACCCAGCACGACGTCCCGGTCGCCGAGGACGAGCCGGAGCCTGCCCCGCAGCACGTAGAGCCACTCGTGCCCGGTGTGCGTCCGCGGCCGGGGTTCGTCGTCATCGGCCGGGATCGTCATCTTGCAAGCCCGCGGCCCGCCCTGATACCGGGTGAGCGGGACGAGCAACCGGCCGTCCCGGGGTGGTCCGAGCACCCGGGGCGAGGCGACGATCTCATCGACGCGCAGGCCCAGCGCGGCGATGACCGGCAGCAGCAGTTCGAGGCTCGGCTTGCGCTGCCCGCATTCGAGGCGGGACAGGGTGCTGGTGGAGATGCCGGTGGCGCGGCTGAGCTCCACCAGCGTCGTCCCCTTCTTCTCGCGGGCGCGACGGAGCCGGGGCGCGATCAGCTCGATCGCCGCGGTGACGGTGGGGTCCATGAGACCAGGACAGCACTTCATCCCGATTCCGGCAAAGTTCTTTGCCGAAACAGCCAGACGCCGCGGATGCTGGCGCCATGACCACTCCGAACCGGCTCCCCACCGGCGTCTATCTGCTCGCCTTCAGCCTCTTCGCGATGGGAAGCGCCGAGTTCCTGATGGCCGGGGTCCTGCCCTCGGTCGCCGCCGACCTCGGCGTCTCCCTGCCCACCGCGGGCACCCTCATCACCGCGTTCGCACTCGGCGTCGTCCTTGGCGGCCCGCCGTTCGCCGTCCTCAGCCTGAAATGGCCGCGCCGAACCGCCCTGATGGTCACGCAACTCGTGTTCGCCGCCTCGATCGCCGCGGGTCTGCTGGCTGACGACTACCTCATCCTGCTGATCACCAGATTCGTCGCGGGCCTCGCCTACGCCGGCTTCTTCGCCGTCGCCGCCGTGACCGCGATCAGCCTCGTCACCCCCGACCGCAACGCGCGTGCCTCAGGCGTCGTCGTCGCGGGCCTCAGCGTCGCGATGGTGGCCGGGGGCCCGGCAGGCACCCTGCTCAGCCACTTCACGGACTGGACAGGCGGCTTCTGGGGCGTCGTCGGTTTGACGGTTGTCGGCGTGGTCGGTTGCGCCGTCGGCCTGCCCGCCACGGCGTCTCCCGCTCCGAGCCTTTCCGGCGAACTGCGCGCGATGCGGTCTCCGCGCCTATGGGGCGTCTACGCGATCACGATCCTGAGCACCGCCGCATACATGGTCTCGTTCAACTACCTGGCCGCGGTGCTCGCCGACGTCACTTCTTTGCCCACTGTCTGGATCCCCGCCGTCCTCGCCCTTTTCGGGATCGGCGCGTTCGTCGGCCTGTCCCTCGGCGGCCGCATCTCCGACCGGCTTCCGCACCACGCCCTGCTCGGCGGCGTCCTCGGCATCTGCTTGTTCTCTGTACTGCTGGCGGTATTCGCCGCGTCCGTCTGGGTCGTCGTGCCTTTGGTGTTCCTGTTGGGCATCGCGGCTTTCGTCCTGAACCCGGCTCTCTATGGGCGGGTGTTCACCATCGCCGGTTCCGCCCCGACCCTGGCCGGTGCGACGACGGTGTCGGCCTTTCAGCTGGGGATCAGCCTTACTCCGCTGTTCGCTGCCGGGGTGCTGAACCTGGGTGCTTCGGTCACCGCTGTGTCCTGGATCGGTGCTGGGCTGGCTTTGCTCGCTGTCCCGCTCGTCCTTGTCGACGGTTATCGCGGACGCCGTACCACGGACGGTGCACACGGCGCCGTCTCGTATCGACAGCCCGCAGTCACTGCTGAGGCAACCGAGTGAATGAGCCGCCAAGTTAGCCAAGCCGCACCAGATCCGCGTGTGAAACCTTTCCCACCAGCGGCGACGGCGGCTGGGCAGTTTTGCCGCCTGAGCTGGGTATGCTGTGCCGCTGGTAACAGCAGCGGCACGGCATATTCCCTGTCTGAGCTGATCCGGGCTACGCCTGCCGCGGCGGAATTGAAGGCCACCATCAGAAGCTCTGGTCCTGATGGTGGCCTTCAAGAGATATCGGCAGTTATGCGGTGGTCATCTGGATGATGGTCCAGCGCTGGTTGGCGCCGCCGGTGCCGTCGTACTGGGAAATGCCCGCACCGTTTCCGGTCTGCCAGCCCGCGACGTCGGCGAACTTGCCGGTCAGGGCGCTGGCGAGGCCGAGGGTGTTGTTGTCACCCTGGACGAAGACCCACTGCTGGGCGCCACCGTAGTGACAGCCGAACTGGATCAGCGGTGTGCCGTTGGCGACCTCGCCGTAGCGCACGTCGAGGCACTTTCCGAAGTTCTTGTTCTTCAAGCCGTACTTCTTGTCGCCCAGGGGTATCAGTTCCCAGACCTGTTTGACTCCGCCGGCGCAGTCCCGGAGTTCCGTGCCCGCGAGGTCGGCGTTGGCGCCCTGGTTCGGTGTGCCCCAGAGGCCTGCGACCTGGATGCAACGGCCGGAGTGGACACCCTTGATCTGGATGAGCGCCACAACCACGGTCTTGGACGTCAGTGTTTCAGGGTCGCGCAGGATCGTGGTCACGATCCTGCGGTCGCCGTCACGGCTTTGCGAGGCAGCCGCAACTGAAACCAGGCGCTGGTAGGCCGCTGATCGCACGTGCTCGTCCGCGATGGCATCGTCCACGTCAACGATGCCGGCTGCCGCGAGCAACCCGACAAGATCCGTGCGCAGTGTCATTCTCAGTGCCGTAGCCTCGCCCAGTTCCCTTTCAGGCGCCGGCCTTCGACTCGAAGTCGCTGAGCCAGTGCCGGAAGTCATCTTGCCCGTAGAGGTAGACACCAGGATCGGTTTCGGTATCGGCACCGCTGAGCCAATCAAGGGTGTCCCACACGACCTCGTCTTCGACATCGCCCGCTTCTTCGGTGATCCACGGTGTTGCCCAATCCGAAGCCTCGCGCGGACTGACTTCACCGGATATCAAGCCACGCAGGATTTTCCGGACCTCGTCCCTGGTCGGTTCCTGGCTGTTGTCAGTCGTCATGCGTCAATCCTGTTTCCGTCGGCGTCCCGCCACCACTTGCCGGTGTAGTTTCCATCAGCGTCGAAGGTGTGATGCACCTTGGGGCCTGGGACATGTGGCCGGATTTGGCGGATTCGCCCTTCATGGTCGAGGGTTTCCTGCCACATTCGCGAGCGTCCGGTGTGCGGGTCGTATTCTCGCACCGTACGGGCACCACGCATCGGGCCCGGATGCTCTGGGCCCCGGGTCTTTCCGTAGTAACGAATCCTGCCGTCGCCGAGCTCGCGGAAGCCGTCCTTGCCGTACTTCTTGGCCAGGCGGTTGTGCTCTGCGAGTTTGGCGGGATCATCGGCGACACTGCTCGGTGTGCACGGCGTAAGCCCCAGCGGATCCATCCACGACGCCGGATTGTCCACATAGGAATGCGGGTTGGGTGCCGGCGCCAAGCCTAGCGGGTCGGCGCTGACGTAACGGGCTGTTTCGGCGTCATAGTAACGGTAATAGTTGTAGTGCAGGCCGGTCTCGGCATCGAAGTACTGGCCTGGAAACCGCAATGGAGTGCCCGCCCGCGCGGTCAGGCTGTGTATCGCCTGACCCCACAGGGTTGCCTGGCTGCGCCAGGCGAGTTCGCCAGTCTGGTCGATGAGTTCGGCCGGAGTGCCGAGCTGATCGGTGACGATGGAGTAGAACTGCTCGTCCACCCAGTTCTGCGGTGCATCAGCCGCGCGGATACGTTCGACTTGGGTGAGCGCGCGCGACGTCTGTGGGTCTACGTCCCAGGTGAGAGCTCGTCCGTCGGAGTGTTCTTGCTCGACGAGGTTCGTGCCGTCCCAGGTGAATCGCACCTGCTCGGCCACCGTGCCGTCCGACGCCAGTCGTTGCTTGGCTATCCGGCGGCCCAGAGCGTCATAGCGGTAGCGCCAGCGCGTGCCGTCGGGAGTGGTCACGGCGACGAGCCGGTCGTCCGCGTCCCACTCGTACCGCCAGATGTCGGGCTTGCGGGACAGACGTTTCTTCTGCCTCCACACCATCCGCCCCGGGTTGATCAGTACATCAACGATCGAGTGGCGGAGGCTGCCTGATGACTGGGAAGGCACGTGCTGACGGAGAGGGCTCGATTTACCCTCACCGCAACGGTTTCGCCGCTTATGTGTGGGTCACGACTCCAAGCGGGGAGAGGAAACGCAAGTACGTCTACGGGAAGACGCGCGAGGAGGTTCACGACAAGTGGTTGAAGCTGCACCAGGAGGCGAAGAAGGGGCCTGTCGCGACTCGGGTTCCGAACTTGGGGCCGTACCTGAACTACTGGCTTGAGGAAGTTATTCGGCCGAACCGGGCACCCAAGACGTACGTGAACTACGAGCTTTTCGTTCGGCTGTACATCGCACCGTTCTTGGGAGACAAGCGTCTCGACCGTCTGCAACTTCGTGAGGCACAGAAGTGGGCCAACAAGTTGCCTACGGTGTGCCAGTGCTGCGCGCAGGGCAAGGACGCCCGTAGGTCTCGGGCCAAGCAACGGTGCTGCGCGCTCGGGCGATGCTGTGAGCAAGCGCCGTCAGGTCGCACGATCAAAGACATTCGGGACTGTCTGCGTAGCGCGCTGAACTACGCGTGCCGCGAAGAGTTGATCAGCCGCAACGCCGTGGCGCTCGTGACCCTGCCATCTCTCCGGAAGCCGAAGCGGCAACGTTGGTCGAGTGATGAGGCTCGGAAGTTCTTGGAGTCGGCCAAGACCGAGAACGATCCGTTGTACGCGGCGTACGCCCTCGTCTTGATCATGGGCATGCGTGAGGGTGAGGTGCTCGGGCTCCCGGATGAGGCGATCAACTTTGAGACGTCCGAGCTGGATATCTCCTGGCAGTTGCAGAGGGTCCAAAAGAAGCTCCTGCATCGCCAGACGAAGACACCGACGTCTGACGACACCATGCCGCTCATCGACATCGTCACAGCCGCGTTGAAGCTGCGGCTGGAGCGTCGGGGCAGGGACAAGGAGAAGGCTGACGCCTGGCTGGACAGCGGGCTTGTGTTCACGACCGAGCACGGCACGCCGATCGAGCCGCGTAACTTCCTTCGGACGTGGGCGACGCGATGCAGGAAGGCGGGCGTCCGGTACATCACCGTGCATGACGGCCGACGCTCGTGCGGGTCGCTGCTGGCGGATCTTGACGTGCATCCTCGGGTCGCGATGCGCATTCTTCGGCACGCTCAGTTCGCGGTCACGATGGAGATCTACACCGAGATTTCGTCGGACCAGACTCGGGCGGCGCTCAAGAAGCTCGGCGATAGCCTGCAATGATCTGCTGCTGTACTTCGCTGCTGTACGGGTAGCAAAAGGCCCTTCCCAAATCACTGGGAAGGGCCTTTGAGCTGTTGTGGAGCTGAGGGGAATCGAACCCCTGACCTTCTCGATGCGAACGAGACGCGCTACCAACTGCGCTACAGCCCCTTGAAGCTCCATGAGCCTATCAGCGGCTCATGGAGCCTCAAAACGGGGGGTCACTCTCCGGAGGCCCGGCGAAAAGGCCTGGTCCCGGGCTCGTCGAGCTCGTGGAAGGCCGGGTCTTCGTCGTCGAGGTCGACGACGACGGCTTGCCGCCGGATGCGGGACATCGGGGACGGCTTGCGCTCCACGATGTCCGGGCGTTCGGCGGCGACGACCTCGACATCCTCATGGGAATCGTGGGAGTCGTGAGAGCCGGAGTCGTCGGTCGCCGGGCGGCGTGGGGCGCGGGTGTTGTTGTAGCGGGCGAGGCGGCGTTGCCGGATCTCGTTCTCGATGCGGACCTGGCGGCGCAGGTACGCGAGGTAGCCGACGAGGACGGCGTCGGTGACACCGTTGGCCCACCAGACCATTGGGGTCAGGAAACCGGCGACGACCGCGGTGGCGACCGCGAACACCAGCAGCGCGATGACGACCCGTTGCCGGAACGCGTATTTGGCGCGTGCGGCGATGTCGGCGGCTTCGGGGTCGAAACCGCCTCGTCCTGGCCGGTAGCCGGCGGCTTGGCGTTCTCTTTCGGTGCGTGGCTCGCGCGAGGGCTGAGGAAGCGCTTCGGCTTCCTCTTCCTCCTCGTCGAGGTCGGCATCGAGTTCCGCCTCGAGCTCGGCCAGGTCGTCTTCTACCGACGGTTCCGTGTTCTCCGCCATGGCGAACTCCTCCGGTCCCTCGTGGCGTGTGCTCCCGCTCCGCACGACTCGCGCCGCGAGGGCCGAGTCCGCCGTCCGTGCGACCTGCTGGCGCTTGCGGGCGACCATGGGCACGAGAACGACGAGCCATGCCGCTGCGAGCGCGACGATGATCACCGAACTGGGCATCTCCCGTCACCTCCCCCGATCCACTGCTGTAGTCACGCTAGCCACAACAGTCACACACGCCGCGCAGACTCGCCGGTTTCGATCACGGAAAATGCATCACCAAATTAGGTGAATCTCACAGCTTGTGGTAACGCGGTCACTGGTACGCCCCGGTAACCGGGGTCAGACCCGCTCCGCGAGGCCTTTCGCGACGAGCCGGGAGACCAGTCCGTCACCGGTCTCCTCCTTGGTGACGGCGTAGCAGAAATGGTCCCGCCAGCCACCCGCGACGTCGAGGTAGCGCTCGAAGAGGCCTTCTTGCCGGAACCCCGCTTTGGTGAGAACCCGCAGGCTGGCGGTGTTTTCGGGGCGGACGGTGGCTTCGAGCCGGTGCAGTCCGGCGAAGTCGAAGACGTGATCGGTGACCAGTGAGACAGCGCCGGTCGCGACGCCGCCGCGGACGAGGTCCGATGACACCCAGTAGCCGATCCAGGCGGACCGGAGCGACGCCCGGATGACATTACCCACAGTGATCTGTCCGGCGAAGCGTCCATCCACCGTGATGGTGAACGCGAGACACTGCCCGCGCCGGGCGAGGCCGCGCAGCGCGAGCCATTGCGATGGCCACGACCAGAACGCGTTGCGCTCGGGCCACGGTCCGATGCCGGTCGGTTCCCACATCTCGAGGTGCTCGCGGTCGCGCAGCCGGACACGGCTCCACTCGCCGCCGTCGCGCAGCCGGACCGGCCGGACGGCGAGCGTCCCGGCAGGCACCCGGATCGGCCCGAGTTTCGCGGGCCAGCCCGGATGCCTGCTTTCGATGGGATACGCGACGCCGGAAATCGGTGCGCCCATTACGCCCGCTGGGCCAGGAAGGTCACCTTGACCTGCTCGCCCGCGGCGACCTCGGTGAGGTCTTCGTCGATGTTGATCAGGCAGTTCGCCTCGGCAAGCGACGCGAGCAGGTGCGCGCCGGAGGTGCCGAGCGGCTGCACCAGATACTCGCCGTTGCCCTCGTCGCGCAGCAGCTGCCCGCGCAGGAACCCCTTGCGGCCCTTGGTCGAGGTGATCGGGGAGAGCAGCCGCGCGCCGACGATGCGGCGATGCGGGTTGCGGGTGCCGCGTGCGGCGCGGATCAGCGGGCGGACCAGCACCTCGAAGACGACGAGCGCGCTCATCGGGTTGCCGGGGATCAGGAAGGTCGGCACGGAATCGGGGCCGAGCCTGCCGAAACCCTGTACCGAACCGGGATGCATGGCGACCCGGGTCATGTCGATCTGGCCGAGGTCGGACAGCGCCGCGTGCACCTCGTCGCCCGCGCTCCCGCCGGCACCGCCCGCGACGACGACGATCTCCGACATCAGCAGCCGGCCTTCGACGATCTCGCGCAGCCGTTTCGGGTCGCCGGGCACGATGCCGACGCGGCTCACCTCGGCGCCCGCGTCGCGCGCGGCCGCGGACAGCGCGTAGGAGTTGACGTCGTAGACCTGCCCGACCGACGGGGTGCGGTCGATGTCGACCAGTTCGTCGCCGACGGACACGATCGAAACCCGCGGCCGCGGGTAGACGAGCACCTTCGCCCTGCCGACCGCGGCGAGCAGGCCGACCTGCGCCGAGCCGATGGTGTCGCCCTTGCGCACGGCGACGTCGCCGATCTGGACGTCCTCGCCGGTCCGGCGCACGTAGCCGGCGGACGGCACCGATTTGTGCACGGTGACCTTGGCCTGATGGCCGTCGGTGTAGGCGGTCGGGACGACGGCGTCGGCCAGCGTGGGCAGCGGCGCGCCGGTGTCGACCCGCACGGCCTGTCCCGGCTGCAGCCGTCGCGGCTGACGCGAGCCGGCGGCGATCTCGCCGACGACGGGCAGCTGCACCGGCTCTTGGCCGGCGGTGCGGACGTCGACGCTTCGTACCGCGTAGCCGTCGACGGCGGCCTGGTCGAAACCGGGCAGCGCGTGTTCGGCGACGACCTCTTCGGCGCACAGGAGGCCTTGGGCCTCGGAGATGGCGACGCGGACTGGGCGCGGGCGCACCGCGGCGTCCAGGGTCAGCGCGATCTGATCCTCGACGGAACGGAACTGTCCCGCGTCTTCGGTCTCGGCCGCTTCGGCGATGGGCTCCGTCATGACTGGGGGATCTCGATCCGTTCGTTCGACCAGGCACGCGATGAAGGCCCGTCGGTGAACTGAAGTTCACCACCGTTACCAGGAGTGATGCGGTCCGAAGCCGCGGAAATCGCCCGATCGGGCAAGCTCCTCGTGGTCCGTGCCGCCGGGGTGGTCGCTGCGCCTGTCATAGGCGTGAAGCCTAACCTGACCGCGTGGTCAAGCCCGGCAATGAACACCTGAGCAAAGCGGAGTGGCGCACCCGAATAACCGCCGAACGACGTTTGCTGGTGTCGGACGAGCGGGTGCGGGAGGCGGCGTCGCTGGCCGCTTCGGCCGCACTGCTGCCGGGTGACGTCGTTTGCGCGTACGTCCCGTTCGGCGCCGAACCGGGCTCGCCGCGGCTTCTAGATCAACTTCTGGAGCAGGGTAAACGCGTACTGCTGCCGATCGTCCCCGACGAACCCGGACCACTGGACTGGGCCGCTTACGAAGGCCCGTCGACACTCGGCCCTGGCCGCCTGCGCGGGCTCCTCGAACCGACGGGCCGACGGCTCGGTGCCGACACGCTGGGGACGGCGGATCTGGTCCTGATCCCCGCGCTCGCCGTCGACGACGAAGGAGTCCGGCTCGGCAGGGGCGCCGGATATTACGACCGGTCGCTCGGGTTCGCCGCGCCGGGTGCCGCGCTGATCGCCGTCGTCCGGGACACCGAACTCGTGCGCGCGCTGCCCGCGGAACCACACGACGTCCGGATGACCGGCGTGCTGACGCCGGATCAGGGGCAGGCACCGCGGCCGGTGGGCTAGGGCAGCACCCCGGTCTTCGACACCTTCGTCAAGGTCGCCGCGAAGCCTTCGGCGAGCAGTGCGCGCACGGCGCCCGCGGCGTCGGATCCGGTGAAGACGCCGAAGACACAGCCACCCTTCCCGGTCCCGGTGATCTTCGCGCCCAACGCGCCATGCCTCTTCAAGGCGTCCAGACAGCCGTCGGTCACGTCGTCACTGACACCCATGTCGTCGCGAAGCGTGCTCTGCGCCGCGTCGAGCGCTTCGCCGATCGCGACCGGATCCGGTGCGTCGGTCGCGAGCAGCGTGCTCAGCGTCTCGACGACTTCGGTGGTCCGGCGGACGTACGCGGCGATCGCCGGGTCCCCGGCCTGGCTTCGCGCCCGTTTCCACCGGATGACCTCGCTGGTGTCCCGCGTGCGCCGGGTGTCCACCACGACGATCGCCAGGTCACCGGGCCACTCCAGCTGCCGGACCGACTCGACCCGCCCTTCTTGGCAGAAGACGCGCACGACACCGCCCGCCGTGCAGGGCACGTAATCCATCGGCCCGACGTCCCGGCCCGCCAGTTCCCGTTCCACGACCAGGCCCGCGTCGATCGGCTCGCCGGGGACGGTCCGGTCCGCGGCGATCGCCAAGGTGGCCACGCACAGCGCCGCGCTGCTCGCCAGCCCCGCGCCTGGCGGGATCGCCGAGACGATGTCCAGGCGGCTCGGCCAGCGGTCGTCGCCGGGGTCGCGGTGGAAGGTCACGGCGAGCCGGGCGAGATCCGCCCAGGTCTCGTCGGCCGGTGTCCAGACGTCGGCGGCGGAGGCCCGGCCGGTGAGCGTGCCCGAAGCGCGGACTTCGAACCCGGTGGGACGCGGGGCCAGCGTGAGCACACAGTGGATCCGGAGATCGATCGCGGCCTGCAGTGACGAGCCGCCGAGCCAGTCGAGGTCCTCGCCCGCCAGGCAGATCCGGGCGGGCGCGGATCCCGGCGGCTCAGTCGAGCCGTTTGTCATTTCGGAAGATCTCCCGCTTGTCGACGCCGTCCAGCACCAGCTTGAAGACGATGAACCGGACCAGCTCGCCGGATTTGTTCTCCCACGTATGCGGTGCGGTACCCAGCCGCGCGACGTCGCCGGCACCCAGTTCCTCCACGCACTCCCTGCCGTCTTCCCGCCAGCGCAGCAGCATCCGCCCGGCGACGACGCAGACGGTTTCCTCGATCGTGTCGTGGTGGTGCCATTGCTGGGTGACGCCGTCGGGCAGTTCGTTCCAGTGGATCTCGTATTCGGGGAACAGGTGGTAGTTGACCGCGGTGCCGTCGGGTTTGACGGTCTCCTTGCCGTCGGCCGCGCGGGAGATCAGCGGGGTCGTCGTACGCACAGTCGGAACTCCGTCACAGGAAGGGGTCGTAATCGGGGACCGGTTCGAAAGGCTCGTCGCGCATCCCGAACAGGGCCAGGTTGGAACCGTGACGGATGCAGTGGAAGCGGCAGTGTTCGTCGGGCCGGAGGTCTTCACGCACCCGGCGGCGAAGGTCACCGTTCCACATCCCGGCGAACGACTCGGTCTCGGGATCCCCGTACCGCGCCGCCGGATTTCCCCGGTGGTAAGGGCAGAAGTAGGCACCGGAGGTGGTGATCAGGGTGCGGAGATCGGCGACCGGGCAGGCGGTGTAGTCCTTCACTTCGACAGCGGTGCCACCCCCGCCGCCGATCACGCCGAGCGTGGCGGGACTCAGCACCTTGAAGCCGTCGCCGTCGAGTTCGCGGAGCCGGGCGAGCTGTTCGGAAAGGACTTCCAGGAGGCGGGGATCCTGACCGAGAATGAAATGTTCCCGATCGTATTCGGGTTTCACCTCGAAGTAGTCGCACCCGATCCGTTTCGCCAGCTCGGCGGCCGCGGCGATCTCGCTCACATTACTTTCGCCCGATGACGGCCGTCCCATCACGAGGAACGAATAACCGAGCTTCCCGCTTTTCCGGGACGCCAGTAGTTCCATGTTCCGCACGACTTCGGCGAACCGATTCCGGCCGCCGCGGCCGGGACGGAATCGGCCGTAGGTTTCCGCCGTCGCCGCGTCGACCGAAACCCTCGTCCAGTTCGCGTGCTCCGCGAGGACGTCGATATGCCGGTGAATCGTGGTGCCGTTCGTGGTGATGCCGACGCTTATCCCGCCATCGTGCAGGAGGGTGATCACCTTCCCGATCGCCGAATGCAGCAAAGGTTCACCGCCGCCGATGAGGATCACCGCCTCGACACCCGCCTCGACGAGTTCGGCGGCGAGGCCGGTCAGCCGCTCGTCCGAGAACCGGCCGCTGTTCAGCAGCTTCCCGCTGATGCATTCGGGGCAGGCGAGGTCGCAGAACGAGGTGGGGTCCAGCTCCACCACCAGCGGCGCGGGTGGCTGCTCGCCGCTTGCCGCCAGTGAAACTTGCCGGTGCGCGAATTCCTGGTAAAGCTTCGCGGTGAGGTCGAGAGGTCCGCCGGGAAGGTCTGTCGACATGCGCGCCGCCTTCGGTCATCCCGGCCCGGTGCCGCGGTGGGCCGGGTCTGTGCTTCACCCGTGTCGGATACACTAACGTCCGGAGCAGTGTTCAGAAAGGTCACCATGAGCTTGCCTGATCGTTTCACGAATACGCTGTCGAAAATGCGTTCCGGCGGAGCGCACGCCATGGAGCTGGCGGCACTGCGACGGCGTCTCGAGCAACTGTCCGAGGACGGCGCCGGTGAATTGCCGGGGTCGGAACTCGAGCCGCTCGAGGAGATCAGCAGGCTGGTGGACCTGCCTGAGCCGGATGCCGAGGTTTCCCGTTATGTACTGGACCGGACAGCGGTACTCAAGCTGAACGGCGGCCTCGGCACCAGCATGGGTCTTACCGGCCCGAAATCGCTGCTCGAAATCAAACCGGGCAAAACGTTCCTCGACGTCATCGCGATGCAGGTGCTCTCGGTCCGTGAGACCCACCACGCCAGGCTGCCGCTCATCCTGATGAACTCGGCCGGCACGCGTGAGCCTTCGCTCGACTTGCTGAAGAACTACCCCGGTCTGGCGGACGACGTCATCCCGGCCGACTTCCTGCAGGGTCGCGAGCCGAAGATCACCGCCGACGGGCTGCCGGTCGACTGGCCCGCGAACCCGGAACTCGAATGGTGCCCGCCCGGCCACGGCGACATCTACATCGCGCTGGCCGTCAGCGGGATGCGCGACCTGCTGCTCGCCGAGGGCATCCGCTGGTGCTTCGTCTCCAACGCCGACAACCTGGGCGCGGTCCCGGACGCCCGGATCGCGGCCTGGCTCGCGGACCAAAACATCCCGTTCGCGATGGAGACCGTCCTCGGCACGCCCGCCGACCGCAAGGGCGGGCATCTTGCCCGGCGTGACGGCCGGATCGTCCTGCGTGAATCCGCACAGGTCCCCGAGGGTGACGATTCGTTCGGCGACGTGGCCAAGTGGCGGTACTTCAACACGAACAACATCTGGTTCGACCTGGAACGCCTGAAGGAGTTGCAGGACGCCGACCCGGCCGCGCCGGAACTCCCGCTGATCGTGAACCGCAAGACCGTCGACCCGACCGATTCCGGGAGCACGCCGGTCATCCAGCTCGAAACGGCGATGGGCGCGGCGGTCGCCTCGGTCGAGGGCGCACAGGCCATCGAGATCCCGCGGACCCGGTTCGCGCCGGTCAAGACCACCGACGACCTGCTCGTCGTCCGGTCGGACGCGTACGTGCTGGACCCGAGCGGCGAAATGATCCCCGAGTTCACCTCGACCCCGCCCATGGTGTCGCTGAGCAAGGACCATTTCAAGCTGCTGCGGGACTTCGACACCCGTATCCCGCACGCCCCGTCGTTGAAGGAATGCACGAGCCTTGACGTCGAAGGCGACGTCACGTTCGGGAAGAACGTGGTGCTGCGCGGCGACGTCAAGATCGCCGGGCCGAAAACCGTTCCGGACGGTGAAATCCTCTGACTCAGGGGAGTCCGGCGTGGGATTGGACGGCGGCGAGGATCGTCTCGGTCTCGGTTTTCGTCCAGGTCGAGATGTGCACTTCCCACGCGTCGTCCTCACGCAGTTCCTGCCGTAGGGCACGCCACATCCATTCGAAGCAGATGGCGGGGTCCAGGCCGCCCAGCCCGGCACCGAACAGCGGGAGCAGCACGGAACGCAGTTCGAGGCCGTCCTCGTCACGCTCGCGCCGGGCGAGTTCGAAGACGTTGTGCACGGCCTGCGCGACCGAGTGCGGGTTCACCTCGAAGCGGTCGGTGCCGAGGACGGGGATCCCGATCGCGGCGTGGTAGATCCGCTGGACGCCACGGCGGATCAAGGCGCCCGAAGAGGTGGCGGCCACCGTCCCCGGTTCGACGGGCAGGCCGAACCGGCCGTTCTTCCGCATCCAGTCGTCGAGTTCGGCCGCGGCGGTGTCTTCGAGGATCTCGCCGGCGGGCCCCCGTTTCGCGGCCGCGCGGCGCAGCCTGCCCGAAACCGACGGTTTGAAGGTCATCGCCATCTGCATGTAGATGTTCTCGGACGTGCAGACGATGTCCACGTCGGAGATCTGGTCCACCGGACCGGACCGGACGGCGATCGGGACGGGTTTGCCCGATCCGCCTTCGACATCGACCATGACCGGCCCGTGCAGGGTCATTTCGGAGTGGTAGTCGTCGCTCTCCGACGAGGCCATGCCGGTCTTCTGTTTCGGAGGCGACGGCATCGGTTCGGTGAGCGCGGTGATCAGCGAGTCACGCAGTACCAGGAACGACGGGTGGGAGGTGCCGTCCGGCTGGATGATCGTGGAGTGATCTCCTTGCAGCACACCGACATTCGGGAACACGCTCTTGGCGGAAGACGCCCAGACGATGTTGTCCGTGTCGCCCGCGTAGCAGACGACCGGGATCGGGCAGCGGTGGTCGTCGAGATGCGGTGCGTAGACGACATCGGCGAGCACGCGACGCTGGGTCTCGACCACCGATTCCGCGAGCGGGCGCAGTTCCCGTTCCTGCGCGTGCCAGCCGAGCAGCGAACGCCGCAGGGTCAGCATGAACTCGGATCCGTTGTTGGGGCAGGCGAACAGCACGATCCGCCGGATACGGGCGAGCCGCACGCCCTTGCCCTCGGCGAGCTGGCGCATCAGGAACCGGAGCACGATCAGCCCGCCCTGGCTGTGCGCGACCAGGACGACGCGCTCGTAGTTCCCGTGCTTGGCTTCGAGAACACTGGCGAGTCGGTCCGCGAGAACACTGAAGTCCGGGATCCGGCGAGCCGGGTTCACCCGCAGTTTCGGTGAGGAATAACCGAAAGTGTCGAAGTCGTAGTCATCCGCCAACCCGGCGTCGGCGGAGAGCAGCCCTTTCATCGAGGCCCACGTGGCTTCGGTGGAAAAAAGTCCGTGAACGAACAGCGCAAGGGACTTCGCCACGATCAACTCCTCAGGCCGTGGGCTCACACGATACCCGGGAGTGCCGCGATCTAGGTCGTTCGCTGCGCGATGAACACGTACTCGCGTCCTGGCCGGTCGGGCGCGTCCCGCACGTCCAGGACACGGAAGCCGTGCCGCGTCAGCAAGGACTCCAGCTCGTCCCGTTCGCGGAACCACAGGGTCGAGTCCGAAGTGACGATCTCGCCGTCGGAGAACCGGTAGCTGTACCGGAACGAGACGAACGGGAAGTTCACCTCGGTGACCTCGCGCCACTGCTCGACCTCACCGACGCCGGGGACGTCGATGGTGTCGTGCCCGGTGTCGGCGGCCCAGTCCTCCCACACGCGGCGACCGGGGCGCCGGATCTCGAAGACCAAATGCCCGCCGGGTGCCAGCGCGGTGTGGACGCCTTCGAGAGTCCGGTCCCATTCGGCGTCGGTCAGGAAGACCTGTGCCACGTTGGCGGTCATCACGGCCAGGTCGGCGCCGAGAGCGCCCACCGTCATGGCGTCACCGTGGATCCAGGTGATCTTCCCTTCCGGGTCCTTGGCCTTCGCGACCTCCAGCGACGCCTCGGCGGGGTCGACTCCCACGACCTCGATACCGCGTTCGGCCAGCAGGACGCCGAGGCAGCCTGTCCCGCAGCCGACGTCGAGAACTCTCTTCGCCCCGAGTTCGCCGATGATGGCGAGGTAGTGATCCAGATCGTCACGAGGGCCGTCGAAGGCGTCGTAGATCGGGGCGAGCCGGGCGTGGGCGAAGAGCGCGTCAGGCATTCGGCGACGATAGTTCCGGTACGCGTCCGGGTGCCACGGGTTTACGGCCGGGCCGCCAGACCCGCTCGCCGAGCAGGGCCAGATACGCCGGCAGCAGCACACCGCGGACGAGGGTGGCGTCGATCAGCACGGCGACCGCCATCCCGGCACCCATCATCTTGTACTCGATCGCGCTCAGTGTGATGAAGACGCTGAACACGCCGACCATGATCACCGCCGCGCTGCTCACCACCCCCGCGCTGGTGCCGGTGCCGCGGACGATCGCGGCGACAGCGCCTTCGGCCCGGCGTTCGCGGATCCGGCTGAGGATGAAGATGTGGTAGTCCATGCTCAGCCCGAGCAGCAGGACGAACATGAACATCGGCAGCCAGCCGACAACCCCGCCGTATGGGGTGAAACCCAGCAGTGACGCGAAATGTCCGTCTTGGAAGATCCACGTGAGCACGCCGTAGGCCGCGCCGATCGACAGCAGGTTGAGCAGGATCGACACGAGTGACACCGCCACGGACCGGAAAGCCAGCAGCAGCAACACGAACGCCGCCAGCAAGACGAAACCGAAGACCAGCGGCATCCGTTCGATGACCCGGTCGGCGAAGTCACGCGCGTTCGCCGTCCGCCCGGATACGGCGTACTCGACGCCATCGACCCGGCCGATGGTCGCGGGCAGTACTTCGGTGCGTAGTTTCGCCAGCGCCGCGTCGGCCCGCGGGTCGCGGCCCGCGCCGGACAACGGGACCCGGACGACCACGGCGTCGCCGACGTTCGCGACCGCGATGGGTTTGTTCAGCGCCCCACCGGTTTCACCGATCCGCCGGTCGAGGCCGGTGATCGCCGACCGCAGTGCGGGGCTGTCGACCGGGCCGCCGTTTTCCGCCGTGAGCACCACGGTCGCGGGGTAGACCACACCGGGGAACGCCTCCTGGGTACGCACCGCGGCGTCGATCGTCGTCATCGACCGAGGCAGGCTTTCCGCCGGAGTCGGATCCCGCAGTCGCATGCCGAGCGCGGGCAGGGTGAGCAGGATCAGCAGCGCCGTCGCGAGCCCGCCCCACAGCGCCGGCCGCCGGGTGACCACGCGGGCGGTCGCGGTCCAGAACCGGGAGGTCTCCGCTGCCGTGCGCCGCTTGCCCAGCCAGGGGATGCGGCCGCGATCGACCTTGCCGCCCAGCAGCGAGAGCAGCGCGGGCAGCACCGTGACCGCGCCGAGCACGGCCAGCCCGACGACGAACGCGGTGCTGATCGCCAGCCCGCGGAAATTGTCGAGACCGGTGAACACCAGCCCGCTCACACACAGGACGACCGTGACCCCGGAGACGACCACGACATGCCCGGACGTCCTCGCCGAGATCCGGATCGCGTCGTCGACGCCGTGCCCTCGTGCGCGTTCTTCCCGTTGCCGCCGAAGGAAGAACAGCGAGTAGTCGATACCGACCGCCATGCCGATGAGCAGCGTGATCACCGTCGTCGCGCTGTTGATCGGGGTGAAGTCGTCCACGACGGACAGGAATCCGAACGTCGCCGCGACACTCGTACCCGCCAGCAGCAACGGAACCGACGCCGCGACCAGCGCACCGAACACGATCAGCAGGATCACCAGCGTCATCGGCAGGGAAAGGAGTTCCGAGCGTTCGACGTCCTCCCGGATGCCCTTGTCGACGACCGTCGAGAGGCTCAGATCGCCGGACAGGCCCAGCCGGACCGACGGATGCCGGGCGGCCACCTGCTCGACCTGGGCGGCGGCGGCCTCGAAGTTGGGACGGATGTCCTTCTCCCCGCCCGCGATCGAGAAGCCGACGAGACCGGACTTGCCGTCTTGCGAGATCCGCTCGGCGCCGTCGGCCGCCAACGGAGAACGGACGTCCACGACAGCGCCGGACCGGATGAGCGTGGTGACCAGGTCGTCGGTCGCGCGCCGGAGTTCGTCGTTCGTGGTGAACGGCGGTGATCCGGGTCCCTTCGCCTGGACGAGGACGTTCTCGCGCATCGGGTCGAAAGTGCTCTGGGCGTTCAACGCGGTCTGCGCGCGGCCGGATTCGCCGGGATCGGTGCTGCGACGGCTTTCGCCGTCCAGCAGCGTTCCCGAAAGCAGGGCGAGGGCCACCAGCGTGACCCAGCCGACGAGGGTGATCGCTCGGTGCCGCACGGACCAGGCGGCGATCCGCTCGGTCACCGGTGCGCGCGAGTTGTTTTCGGGCAGCATGAACTACAGTCCTTTGCGTGAAGGAGTGAGATGCCTCGGGCGAGGTTTTTGCTTCTTCTTTCCTGGGCCGTCGAGTTGCCGCTCGGCGGCCCAGGGTCTTTCACCGGCCGGTCAGTCGACCTCCTTGAGGATCCGTTCGACCGAGCCCACGCTCTTCTGGAGATCGGCGAGGCGGCCGTCGAGTTCGGTGAGTTTGCGTTCGGTCTCCTCCTGCGCCTGGACGGCCTTTTCGGCGAGCCTGCGGTATTCCTGCTCGCGTGCGAGTGCGCCCCTTGCCCGGATGGTCGCGCCGAACTGCCAGACGACCACCGTGATCACCACGGTGAGGAACACGAAGATGCCGATCAGCCCGGCGACTTCCTGCCATTGATGCCACTTCACGGTCGTTCCCCCTCTTCGATGCCGGGTGTACTCAGTGTCGGCGCCGCGGCGGCGATGGTGTCCGGGCTCAGCTCGACCAGGAACGGGTTCACCTCGTAGAACTTCATCGCTTTCCCGTCCTCCGACAGCTCGAGAGTGGCCGAGACAAGCCCGGCCGCCTCCAGTTTCCGCAGGTGGAGCTGCAACAGCGCCCGGCTGATGCCGAGTTCTCGCGCCAGCTGACTCACGTAGGCGCGCTCCGCGCGGAGCGCTGCGACGATCCGCAGCCGGTGCGGATTCGCCAGGGTCCCCAGCAGCCGCAGCAGCTCGTCGCCGGAAGGTCCGGTGGCGTTCATAGCGACAACCTGCACATGCCAAAGAAATCTAGCAGGTGCTGGCCGGGACTACCAGGTGTTCCAGCCAGACGTTCGGTTCCACGTAGACGCCGAGGTCCAGCGCGGAGGAGGCGAGCACCGGCGCGATCCCGCCAGGCACGGTCGTCAGTCCGTCCCGGAGTCGCACGCCTGTCCACGTCCGCCACTGCGCGAAGGTGCCCGTGACCGTCATCGCGAACGGCGCCACCTTCACGAACCGCGCGCCGAGCCGCTCGTGCGTGCGCAGCCACGGATCCTCGGGCAGCCCGTCCGGGCGGCGGCGGGCGAGGTAGTCCTCGAAGGACAGTTCCGGTTCGTTCTCCTTCCCGGCCGGGCGGACCGGCACGGCGAGGGTGCGCATCCCCATCTCCGAGGCGCGTTTCTTCAGTGCTTCCAAGGCTTTTGTGGCCAGGCCGCCACCACGGCGGCCTGGCGCGACCATCACTTCGAGTGCGATCAGCGTGTTCGTCTCACGGTCGTCCAGTACGTCTTCGGCGGCCCAGATCAGGGCCTCGTCCCAGCCGTGGTCCGGCAGTTCCGGGCGCTCGGCCGTCGGGAACGCGACCGGGACGGCGGCCGCTCTGGCCACCGGAACGCCGTCTTCCATCAGTACGAGGAAGAACTCCGGCCAGCGCGCGGCGAGATGGGACGACTTCGCCAGCAGGCCCGTTCGGTCGTGCTGGAGGAATTCACCGCCTGCTCCACCGAGGCCGAGCGCGGGCTCGCGCAGATCAGGCCGGGTGGACAGGTCTTCGATTACGATCATGTCCTCAGTAGACCCGAGGACACACGCTCTCACGAGGGGATTTCACGGTGCCGCTATTTCACGTCGGGAAACCGGGCTAGCGCACCGGCAGCGCGCGGCGCCGCCCGGTGAGACCGGTGGTGTTGAGGTTGGCGCGCTCCCCGGCGAAGTGCCCGTCGAGGTAGCCGCTGCCGGACAGGCGTCTCGGCGGTGCCGAACGCAGGTCGCCGTACTGTTCGTCATAGGCCTGCTGGACCATCGCCGTCCGGTCCTGGACGACGAGTTCCGCCGAACGCTGGCCGGCGGTGGCGGTATGGGTGCGGGCCGCGGTGTCTTCGCTGCGGCGAAGGCGTTCGAAGACCGCGCCGGAGAACCCGTGCAGCCAGGTGCGCCGGTACGCGGCCAGCGATTCGCCCGCGAACACCCGGTTCTCCGGACGGACCCTGGTCAGCTGGGTGGTCGCCTGCAGCAGCAGGCTCGTATACAGCAGTTCGACGCGCTCCAGATCGGAGCGGAAGCCGAATACGGTCACCGCGGTGACCGACTGGCCGAGCCGGTGCAGCAGCGCCCGGCAGCGCAGGGGGTGCGCGATATTCGTGAGCAGGCCCGCCTTGTCCCGGCTGTACGGGTTGTCGAGCGGGATCGTGACCTGGGTGATCTCGTCCATGGTCGCGCCGGACGCGGCCAGCAGCGCCTGATCGATGCCGTACCGGGCGATCAGTTCGGCGGCCTTGGTGTTGTACGACTCGGCTTCGGCCTCGGTGACCGCCGGATCCTCCGCCTTGGCGAGGAGTTTCCGGACGCGCGCGAGCAGCGTGTCGTGGTCGGGCATGGCCCCCCTTCCTGATTGGGTTGGTCCGGATCAATCTAGGAGAGGGGTCCGACAATATTCGATCAGATGTTCGGACCCCGGCAAGGGGGTGGCATGTCGCACGACGTGTCGGTGGTCGGTTCCGGCCCGAACGGGCTCGCTGCCGCGGTCCTGCTGGCCAGTGCGGGGCTGTCGGTCGAGGTTCACGAGGCGGCGGAGGAGATCGGCGGGGGAACGCGGACCGCGCCGCTGTTCGACGACGACGTCCGCCACGACATCTGCGCCACCGGGCATCCGATGGCCGCGGCGTCCCCGTTCTTCCGCTGGTTCGGCCTGGCCGGGCACGGTGTCGAACTCCTGCGACCGGAGATCGCGTACGCGCATCCGCTCGACGGTGGCCGCGCCGGACTCGCGTACGAGGACCTCGACCGGACCTGTGACGCCCTCGGCGCGGACGGCCCCCGGTGGCGCCGCCTGCTGGGCCCGCTCGCCGAACGCAGCCGCGAGGTGACCGAATTCCTGCTCGGTGATCTCCGCCATCCACCACGCGATCCGCGGGTCGCCGCACTCCTGCCCGCCCGGATGCTGACACTCGCTTCCGGGCTGGAGCGCCGTCTGTTCACCGGTCCGGAAGCACCCGCGATGCTCGCCGGCGTTTCCGCGCACGTGATGGGCCGCCAGCCTTCGCTCGCCGCCGCCGGCGCGACCCTGCTGCTCGGCCACCTCGCGCATTCGACCGGCTGGCCGATCGCCCGCGGCGGCAGCCAGGCCATCACCGAAGCGCTCGCCGCCGACGTCCGCGCGCACGGCGGGCGGATCCACACCGGCAGCCGCGTCACGGATCTGCGGCAACTGGCGAAGTCGCGAACGATCATCCTCGACATCGCCCCGCGCGGCTTCCTCGACATCGCGCGCGACCTGATGCCGTCGCGTTACCGCGAGGCGCTGGAGTCCTACCGGTACGGTCCCGGCGCGGCGAAGGTCGATTTCCTGGTGTCCGAACCGGTTCCCTGGGCGATGCCCGAGGTCGGCAAGGCGGGCACCGTCCACCTCGGAGGCACACGTGACGAGGTCTATGCCGCCGCAAACGCCATCGCACGCGGAGAAGACCCGGACGGCCGTTACGTGCTCGTCTCCGATCCGATGACGCTGGACCCGTCCCGCGGGCTGCCGGGGAAGCGGCCGGTGTGGGCGTATTGCCATGTGCCGAACGGCGATCCACGCGACGTCACCGAGATCGTCCGCCGCCGGATCGAACGGTTCGCACCGGGCTTCTCCGACACGATCCTGGCGAGCCGATGCCTCACCGCGCCGGAACTGGAGACGTACAACGCGAACTACCCCGGCGGTGACGTCGCAACCGGGGCGGTGAACCTGCGGCAGGTACTGGGACGGCCGGTCCCGCGATGGAATCCGCACCGGACCCCGCTGGGTGGCGTCTTCCTCTGCTCGGCCGCGACGGCGCCGGGGCCCGGCGTGCACGGCATGGGTGGCTGGTACGCGGCGAAAGCCGTGCTGGGCAAGGACTTCGAGAGGCTCGTTCAGGAACCGCGAGGCCGCACGAGACCCGTTTCGTAAGCGACGACCACGGCCTGCGCCCGGCTGGAGATCCTGAGTTTCGTCATCACCCGGTTCAGATGCGTTTTCACCGTGGCCTCGCTGACCAGCAGCTTCCGTGCGATGTCGGCGTTCGTCATACCGGTGCCGACGAACCGCGTCACCTCGAGTTCGCGTTCGGTCAGCCCGGCCAGTGACGGCGGTGCCGCCGGTTGCCCGGGCGGGCCCTGGGTGAAGGCCTCGACCAGCCGCCGGGTGATGGTCGGGCCGAACAGCATGTCGCCGCGTGCGACGGCGTGGATGCCGGCGATCAGCGTCTCCGGCGGGCTGTCCTTGAGCAGGAAGCCCGCCGCGCCCGCGCGCAACGCGGTGTAGACGTACTCGTCGAGGTCGAACACGGTCAGCATGAGCACGCTCGGCTTTTCCGGACCGGCCTCCGCGAGGATCCGTTCGGTCGCCTTGACGCCGTCGAGTCCGGGCAGCCGGATGTCCATCAGGATCACGTCCGGCCGCAGCGCGAGAGCCTTCTGGACGGCTTCGAGGCCGTTTCGTGCTTCGCCCGCGACGCGTACGTCGGGAACGGCGTCGAGCAGGGCGACGAAGCCGGCTCGGACGAGATCCTGGTCGTCGACCACCAGCACACTGGTCACCGGGTTCGCTCCTGCGGGAGATAGGGAAGGGTCAGTTCGATCGAGAAACCGCCGGATCCGGCCGGTCCCATCGTGATCGAGCCACCGTACATTCTCGCTCGTTCACGCATTCCGATGAGGCCTTGTCCCGCCGGATTGGGCGGCGGTGTCTCCGGGGAAGCGGAATTGCGGACGCGGAGCACGAGCGCTTCCTCGCCGTATTCGAGTGAAAGCTCCGCACACGCCTTCCCGGCGTGTTTCAGAACGTTGGTAAGCGCTTCCTGCGCGATGCGGTAAGTGCACAGTTGCTGGCCGGGTGGCAGCCGCCGAGGCTCGCCGACGTTCTCCGTCTTCACCGTGAGCCCGGCTTCACGCACACGTGCGACCAGAGCGGGAAGATCGGTGAGGCCGGGCTGCGGGCAGTATTCGTGGGGTTCGCGATGCGGTGGACGCAGCACCCCGAGCAGGCGCCGGAGTTCGTCGAGCGCTTCCGTCGTCGTCCCGGTGATGGTGTCGAGCGCGGCGCGCGCGGTGTCCGGTGAGGACTCGAAGACGTACCGTGCGAGGTTGGCCTGCACCGAGATCACCGAAATGTGGTGCGAGACCACGTCGTGCAGCTCATGGGCGATGCGGAGGCGTTCCTCGGCGACGGCCTGCTCCGCCTCCAGCCGGATTTCGCGTTCGGCCCGGACGGCCCGCTCCACCATCCTGTCCGCGCGGAGGTAGCCGAGCCGCCCGACGATGATCGTGCCCGCGCACTGTGCGAGCAGCCGCGTCGTTTCGACCACCAAGGACGGCGTATGCCCGAGCACGAGGCCGAGTTCGAACAGGACGACCCACACGACGGTCGGTGCCACGGCCTTCGCGGGCGGATAGCGCGCCCACACCGTGTACGCCGCGATGAAGGCCGCGGGTTCGCCCAGTGTGGCCCGGTAACCCAGAGCGGTGAAGACGGTCATGAGGGAAACCGAGGCGAGCAGGACCGCGATCGGATGACGGCGGCGTACGACCAGCGGAAGCGCGATCAGGACGGCGAGGAAGACACCCCCGGCCGGGACCGGGTCGCCGAACGAGCCGCCGCGAGGCGCCACGCCCAGCGCGAGGAAGGCGGCCACGGCGGCCGCGATGAGACAGTCGACGAGCAAAGGTCGTGCGCGAAGGAGCTGAATCGGTTGAGCGAGGGACGGCACGTTCGAAAGCTACCGCCGGAGTGTTAAGGGACCCAATTCCTGCAACTACTGCGGTATTTGTCGCCACGATATACCGCGAAGGTTTACGTCGGCTTCCGTCTCGGGGTGATTCCGCTGGGCGATCCGTCCGGTTAACGTCGAACCAGGATGGACATTCCATTCCCCCAACTCGGCGAAGAGGTTGACCCACTTCGGGTAAGAGGGCCTTTTGGGAGGGGTACCCGAAGCGGGCCGCCTCTTCGCCGAGCAGAAACGTTCAGCCGAGATAGGCGTCGAGGGTGACAGCCAGCGCGCTTTCCGGTGACGGCGCGAAGCTCGCGCCTGCCAGACCGCCCCAAAGCCACAGCTGGGCGAGGCCGTGTAGTGACGCCCACAGCGAGGACGCGAGCAGTCGCGGATCGGTCGCGGGATGCCAGCCGCCGTCCTGGACTTCGGCGACGAGCGCGGCGAAGAAGTCGAACACCGCGCTGCTCACCCGGGTGAGTTCCGGATCGTCCGGATCGATGAGGTCGCGCCGGAACATCAGCTCGAACATCGCCGGATTGGCCAGCGCGAAGCCGAGATAGCCGTGGCAGGCCGCGACCAGCCGTTCGCGCGGGGTCCCGTCCGGCAGGTCCGTGCCGCGATCGAGCAGTTCGGTGTAGCCGCGGGTGGCGACGGCGGAGAGCAGGGCCGCGCGGCCGGAGAAATGCCGCAACGGCGCCCCGTGCGAGACACCTGCCGCCTTGGCGATCCCACGCAGCGTCACCGCGCCGACGCCCGCTTCGGCCAGCAGGTTCGCCGCCGTGTCGATCAGGCGGGTCCGGGCGCCCACGCCTGTGCCTCCGTGAGGACGGGAAGGAGATCGGGGCGTTTCGGCAGGAACCCGTCACCCGGCTGGCGGCCGGCGAGCCGGTTGCGGAACCGGGTGACCGCGACCGGGAGGACCTCCCTCGTCAGCCAGCGCAGGTCCGCCCGCAGGCCGGGACGGGCGTCGAGGCCGGGGAGCGGTTCGAGCCAGGCCGGGTCGGACGCGACGCCGAGTTTGCCGAGCACGTGCCCGGCGAGGCGCCGGTGGCCCTGTTCGGACAGGTGCAGCCTGTCCGGGCCGAAGTAGCGGGAATCGTGCGCCGCGTGGTCCGGCCAGAGGTCGACGAGCGTCGCGCCGTAGCTGACGGACGCCTCGCGGACGGCGTCGTTCAGCGCGATGAGGCGCGGGCGCATGCGGTGACCCATCGGCATGCGGTGGGAGATGTCGCTGAGGGTGAAGGTGACGACGGCGGGCGCGATCTCGGTGCAGGCGCGGATGGCGGCGTCGACGCGGCGGGCGACCGTACGCGCGTCCCAGCCGCGGCTCATCACGTCGTTGCCGCCGCCGAACAACGCGATCAGATCGGGCGCGAGCCCGCGCGCCGCCGGGGTCTGCTCGGCGTGGATCTGGTCGAGCCGCCGCCCTCGGACGGCGAGGTTGGCGTAGCGGAAACCGGGCTCTCCTTCGGCGAGGCGTCCCACGACGAAGTCGGCCCAGCCGCGGTAGTACCCGCCGTCCGGATGCGGATCGGCCAGCCCTTCGGCGCAGCTGTCGCCGAGCACGACGAAACGTTGGTAGCCCATCCAGATCTCCGTAACCACGAGTTCACCTTGTAGACACTGTCTATCAAACTTGGGTAGACGCTGTCTACTTCGGGGAGCGGGGGCCTACGCCGCCAGGCCACGTCCACCAAGTGAACGAAACTTCCTGGCAGGCTCGCGTCATGATCGATGATTTCGCGAAAGAGTATTTGCACAGTGACCTGCGAGAGGTCCGCGAGGTGCTGCTCTGGAAGCTCGAAGGACTGGGTGAGTACGAGATCCGCCGTCCGCTGACCCGGACCGGAACCAACCTGCTCGGCTTGGTCAAGCACCTGTCGCTCTCGGAGTCCCGGTACTTCGGCGAGGTTTTCGACCGGCCGTTCCCCGAACCGCTGCCCCGATGGGACGACCTCGGGCAACGCGGCGCTGACCTGTGGGCCACCGAGCACGAGACACGCGAGGAGGTCATCGGCCGCTACCGGCGCGTTTGGGAGCACTCTGACGCGACAATCGCGGCTCTGGCGCTTGATTCGCCTGGTCACGTGCCCTGGTGGCCGCGACCGCGGGTGATGCTGTTCAACGTCCTCGTCCACCTGCTCACCGAGACCAGCCGGCACGCCGGACACGCCGATATCCTGCGCGAACAACTGGACGGCTCGACCGGGATGGCCGCCGACTACGCCACCCAGCAGCGCGACGCGGCCTTCTGGGAAGTCCGGCGCGACCAGATCGAGCGCGCCGCCGCGGCGGCCATCGCCCCACCCGATCACGACCTCCGGACATAGCCTCGCTAGCGCCCCAGCCGGGCCCGGTGGGTGAACGCCACGGCCCGGCGCGGATCGGTGTCCGGGAGCATCCGGCACAGCGCGTCGACGACTGCGAGGTCGTCGGCACCACACGACGTCTCCCAGTACGACCGGAGCGCCGCGGTATCCCCGCCGTCAAGGACGACCCGCCGCACTGACGCGGTGACCGGCTCACGCTCCTCGCGCACGGCCGGTGACTCCGACTCGGTCAGCAGGGGGCCGCGGAACGAGGCTGCCGCTGGGTCCGCAGCTGGTGGATCTCCTCGCGCACCGTCACCAGGTTGCCGCTCTCGCCGTAGAGCGGCAGCGCGAGTACTGGAAGCATATACGAACGATCGTGCTACCTTCGAGGATATGAGCACCCTCGAACTGAACGAAGTCTTCGTCGGGCGGCCGTCCGTGCTCGGCGTGAAGCGGGACATCCCGGTGTACAGCGCCATCTCGAAGGCGCGGGTGGAGGCGCCCTTCCTGAAACTGGACGAGATCAATCTGGCAGGCGACGACCAGGCGGACCGTACGGTCCACGGCGGGGTCGACAAAGCGGTTTACGTCTACCCCGCCGCGCACTACGCGGCCTGGTCGGCGCTCGGTTTCTCGGCGGTCGCGGGCGATTTCGGGGAGAATCTGTCGGTCGCGGGTGCCGACGAGTACGACGTGCGCATCGGCGACGTCTGGTCGTGGGGTGGCGCGCTGGTCCAGGTCTCCCAGCCGCGGACGCCGTGCTTCAAACTCGCGATGAAGACCGGGCGCAAGGACATCATCCCGGCGATGATCGACTCCGGGCACAGTGGCTGGTATCTGCGCGTACTTCGGACGGGTGAGGTCCCCACGTCCGGCACCCTGACGCTCGAAGAACGCGATCCGGTGAACCCGACGATCGCGGAGGTGTACATCGCGTCGTACACCAACGTCGCCCAGCTGGACGACGATCGCCGCACCGCGTACTGGTCGTTACTGGACCGGATCCTCGCGGCGCCCGCACTCTCCCGGCAGTACCGTGACGGCCTGGAATCGGCGAAACGGCGGTGGGAGGAACGAAATGCCGGTTGACGGCCGGGTGGCCCGCGGCGACGCGACGAGGCGGATCGTGCTGCGGCGCGCCGTCGACATCGCCTCCGTCGAAGGGCTCGACGGGCTGTCCCTCGGCAGGCTCGCCACCGAACTCGAACTGAGCAAATCCGGTGTGTTCGCGTTATTCGGTTCCAAGGAGGAACTGCAGCTCGCGGCCGTCGAGACGGCGAGCGCGATCTTCACCGAGAACGTCGTCGCCCCGACTCTGGAGGTCGAGCAGGGGATCACCCGGCTGCGTGCCTTGTGCGCGAACTGGCTGGACTACTCGGAGCGCCGGGTGTTCCCGGGCGGGTGCTTCTTCTTCAACACCGGCGCCGAGTACGACGCGCGGACGGGCCGGGTCCACGACGCGGTGGCGAACGCGAGCCGGGGCTTCGCCGAGTTCATCCGATCCACCGTCGTCGCGGCGCGGAAAGCGGGTCACCTGCGTGAGTCCGTCGACGCGAAGCAGCTCGCCTTCGAACTGCACGCCCTCGGCCGGGCCGCGAACGCGGACTCGGTCATGTTCGGCGGCACGGAGGCCTACACACTCGCCAGGGCCGCCATCACCGCCCGTCTCGACGCCGCCGTCGTGCCATGAACGGCCCGTTACTTGAAAAATTCGCAAGTAACGGGCCGTCGCACGGGACTACTTCCAGTCGACCTGAGTGGACCGGTAGAAGTCGATCCCCTGCTGAACCCATCGCGGGCCCTGCTTCGCCAGCCGGAGCCGGTAGGCGTCCCAAGAGCGGGAAGCCTTGGGAGACCAGCCGATCTCGGCGTGGCCCGGCAACCGCGGGAACGCCATGAACTCGATGTTGTCACTGGTGATCAGCGTTTCCGACCACAGTGGCGCCTCGACACCGATCACGTTCTTCTCCGTCACGCCCTGCAGGTACGTGGCCGGATCCCAGTTGTAGCCGTCCTTGACCTCGATCAACGCGGCCCAGTCCAGGCCGAGCGGCGTCTGCGGGTTGTACTTCATGTCCAGGTACGCCTTGTTCGCCGGCGACATCAGGATCTTGTTGCCCCGCGCCGCTGCTGCGGCGACGTTGGCGTCCGTGCCGGTCGTTCCCCAGAACTGCGGAACGGCCGAAACCGGCGGGGTTGTCTTCGCGATGTCGTGCCAGCCGGTGATCAGCTTGCCGTGTTTCGCGACGATCGGCTGCACCTTCTTGGCGAAGGTCTGGTAGTCCTCCGGTGTGGTCGAGTGCGCCTCGTCGCCACCGATGTTGATGTACTTCCCGGGAGTGATCGCGGACAGTTCGCGGACGACGTCGTCGACGAATTTGTAGGTGATGTCCTTGCCGATGCACAGCGAGCTGTAGCCGACCTCGATGTCCGTGCGCGGCGGCACCGCGACGCCGTCGCAGTTCAGTTCGGCGTAGGAGTGCTGGGCCGCGTTGGTATGCCCCGGCATGTCGATCTCGGGAACGATCGTGATGTGCCGCGAAGCCGCGTAGCGCACCAGGTCCTTGTACTGCTCCTGGGTGTAGTACCCGCCGGGCGCGCCGCCGACGGCCGTCTGCCCGCCGACGGTGGCCAGCTTCGGCCAGCTCTTGATCTCGATCCGCCAGCCCTGGTCGTCGCTCAGATGCAGGTGGAGCGTGTTGAGCTTGTACTGCGCGATCTGGTCGATGTAGAGCTTGACCTGCGCCGGCGTGAAGAAATGTCGCGCGACGTCGAGCATCGCGCTGCGGTAGCCGAAGCGCGGGTAGTCGAGCACGGTGCCGCCCGAAACCACCCACGAGCGGTGCTGGACGGTCTTCGCGTCGATCGCCGACGGGAACAGTTGGCGCAACGTCTGGACGCCGAGGAACAAGCCCTCGTCGGTGTTCGCCTTCAGCGTCACTCCGGAGGACGACACCTTGAGCTGGTAGCCCTCGGTGCCCACGCGGCCGCCCGCGTGCCCGGTTTCGAGGGAGATGGCGGGGCCGCCGCCGCGGTGGCCGCTGACGACGGGCAGCCGGTAGCCGGTGGCGGGCCGCAGGAGGCCTGCCAGGTATTCCGCGACCTGCTTGCCGTCGCGGTCGGTACGGATGACGGTCGCCGGCCCGAGCCGGAAGTTCTCGCGGGGATCGGCTTTCGCGTCGACCGGTGCGGGGACGACGTCGGTCACGGTCCGTTCGGCCTTCGCGTGCTGCGCCGTCGTGGGGTCCGCGCTCGCCGTCGCGGGCAATCCGAAAGTCACGAGACTCAGGACGGCCACGCCGAGCACGGTTCTGGACAGGCATTTACTCATGGAGCACCTCCGGTCGGGGAACTGGAGACTCTCTGCTCTTAGAGGTATAGACCAATAGGGCAAAGGGGACAACACCCGATCGGACTAGGGGCGTGTCTGCAAATCTCGTTCGTGGTCTTCGTGATCCAGGCGGCCCCCGGCGGCGCGGGCCCTTCGACCGAGTACGTCCAGTACGAGGCCGAAGGGCCCACACCACCACGAACCACCTGGATCACGAAGCCCATCGAAGAGATCTGCCAGACACGCCCTAGGGCGTACCGATCACCGGTTCACTCGCCGCGCAACACCGTTTTCAGCGCATCGAGAACGCTCGCGTCTTCGATGGTCGACGGCACGGGTTCGTCCCGGCCGTCGGCGATACCGCGCATGGTCTTCCGCAGGATCTTGCCGGACCGCGTCTTCGGCAACGCGTCCACAATGGACACGTCACGGAACGCGGCGACCGGGCCGATGTCGCGGCGCACCAGCGCGACCAGTTCGGCCTTGAGCGTTTCGGCGTCGGCGTCGACCCCCGACTTGAGTACCACGAACCCGCGTGGCAACTGGCCCTTGAGCTGATCCCGCACCCCGATCACCGCGCATTCGGCGACGGCGGGGTGCGAAGCCAGCACGGCCTCCATCGAACCGGTCGAAAGCCGGTGGCCCGCGACGTTGATGACGTCGTCGGTGCGGCCCATGACGAACAGATAGCCGTCTTCGTCGACGTACCCGGAGTCACCCGTCAGGTAGTACCCGTCGTACCGGGAAAGGTATGCCTCGCGATACCGCTCGTCGTCGTCCCACAAGGTCGGCAGCGAACCCGGCGGCAGGGGCAGCTTGATGGCGATGGCGCCTTCCTTCCCGGCCGGGAGCTGCTCGCCCGCCTGGTCCAGGATTCGCACGTCCCAACCCGGTACCAGTTTCGTCGCGGAACCGGGTTTGACCGGCATCGGTTCCAGCCCGCGGGGGTTCGCCGCGATCGGCCAGCCCGTCTCGGTCTGCCACCAGTGGTCGATCACCGGTGTGCCGAGCTTTTCGTGTGCCCAGTGATACGTCTCCGGATCGAGTCGTTCACCCGCCATGAACAACGTTTCGAACCGGCCGAGCTGGTATTTCTTCAGTTCGTTCGCGTCCGGGTCGACCTTCTTGATCGCCCGCAACGCCGTCGGCGCGGTGAACAGCGCCTTCACCCCGTGGTCCGTGATGACCCGCCAGAACGCGCCCGCGTCAGGAGTCCCGATCGGCTTGCCCTCGTACATGACCGAAGTGGCCCCGATGAGCAGTGGCGCGTACACGATGTAGGAATGGCCGACGACCCAGCCGACGTCCGACGCCGTCCACCACACGTCGCCAGGATGGACGTCGTAGATCGCACCCATCGACCAGGCCAGCGCGACCGCGTGGCCGCCGGTGTCGCGTACGACGCCCTTCGGCTTCCCCGTGGTCCCGGAGGTGTAGAGGATGTACAGCGGGTCGGTCGCCGCCACCGGCACCGGATCGGCGGGGGAGGCGTTCGCGACCAGTTCGGCCCAGTCGACGTCGCGTTCGCCCAGTTCGGCGCGGGCGCGGTCGCGCTGCAGGACGACGATCTTGTCCGGTTGGTGGGCCGTGCCCGCGAGCGCCTCGTCGATGATCGGCTTGTACTCGACGACCCGTGCCGGTTCGATTCCGCACGACGCGGCCACGATGACCTTGGGTTTCGCGTGTTCGATCCGGGCAGCCAGCTCCTTGGGCGCGAACCCGCCGAACACCACCGAGTGCACCGCGCCGAGCCGGGCGCAGGCAAGCATCGCGATGGCCGCTTCGGGCACCATCGGCAAGTACACGATGACGCGGTCGCCCTTCCCGACCCCGAGTGAGGCGAGCGCGCCGGCGAACCGGGCGACGTCGTCCAGCAGTTCCGCGTAGGTGAAGCGGCGCACGGAATCGGTTACCGGGGAGTCCCAGATCAGCGCGGTCCGCTCGCCGCGGCCGTCCCGCACATGCCGGTCGAGCGCGTTGAACGCCGTGTTCAGTTCCCCGTCCGGGAACCAGCGGTAGAAGGGCGCCTTCGACGCGTCGAGGGCCCGCGTCGGCGGGCGAGTCCAGTCGATCGCCCGCGCGGCTTCGAGCCAGAAGCCCTCCGGGTCTTCGAGACTCCGCTGGTACGACTCGGCGTACATCGAATGCTCCTTCGCGCTCGGGTACGGGGCTCCATCATGGACTCACCACCGGGTGAATGCCTGGTGGTAACGGCACGGAGACGCCCGTGACAACCCGGCAACCCTGCGAGGGCCCATGGCGTCCTAAGCTGGACCGGGGGAAAACCGCCGGAAACGGACTCGACTAGCGAGGGGAGCAGGGTCCATGGGACTAGCGAGCGCGCTGCTTTCGTTCGCGCACGGCCTGTTCGGGCCAGGTATCTGGCCTGGTGACTGGGTGTGGGCGACGAGCACCGCGGGAGCGCTGGTCGCGCTGCTGCCCGCACTGGGAGCGATGATCGTCGCGATCATCCGCAAAGGCACCGGCAACCGCTACGACGTGGTGACCCTGTCCATCTTCGGCGGGATCGGCGTCGTCGCAGTCTTCCTGCTGCCGTGGCTGCTCGCCACCGGTGTCTCGCAGGTCTACCAGGAGGCCGCCGCGCCGAAGGGCGGTGACTCCGGGTTCTCCGCCAGCGATCTGTCGACGTTCAACACCGACTACAGCCCGCTGATCGGCGCGCAGAGCGAGTACCTTGGCCGCGGTCAAAACGTGTACGAGGTCCTGTTCTATCCGAACGGGATGCAGCTGAGCTACATCTTTTACTTGATCCTGCTGGTCGGCCTGCCCGCGCTTTCGCTGCTGTTCGTGATGCTGCAGGCGCGGACAGCGTTCCGCCGCGGCCCGAAGTGGCCTTCGCGGTTCTTCTGGATCCCGTTCGTGCTGATGGTGCTGGCCAGCGTCGGGATGGGTGCGAACACCGCCGTGCACTTCTGGCTCGGCTTCCTGCCGCTCAGCGTGCTGGGCCTGATCCCGGTCGCGCTGGTCGGGCCGCCGCCGTGGTCGGTCATCAACCGGCCGGACCCGCAGCCCCGCCAGCAGGTCGAGCCGTACCGGCCGGAGCCGCCCGCGCCGAAGCCGCAGCAGCAGTTGACGCCCCCGCCCGCCCCGCCCAAGCAGTATCCGGCGACGGCGCTGGCGCAGGCACCCGAACCACCCGCGTTGGCCGCGGTGCCCGGTCCGGTTCCGGCGCCCCCGGGTTCCCGCAACTCCGGCGGCAGCCGCTACAAGCGAGTTCGCCGTCTCGGCCACGGCGGCTTCGGCACCGTCTGGGAAGCAATCGACACGCAGCTGAACCGCACGGTCGCGCTGAAGATCGCGCACGCGCCGGACCGCGACACCGAGGAGCGGATGCAGCGTGAGGCCCGTGCGCTGGCGGTGGTGAACCACCCCAACTGCGTCCGCGTCTACGACCTCGCCGAGGAGCCGGACGGGCTCGCGCTGGTGATGGAGTATCTGGAAGGGCGCTCGCTGTCCGAGATCGTGGACACCCAGGGCCCGCTCGACGACATCGCCGCCGGGCGGCTCTGGTCGACCATGGCAGGCGCGCTCGCCGCCGCGCACGAAAAGGGTGTGCTGCACCGCGACCTCAAGCCGTCGAACATCATCCTCGACCGCAACGGACTCGCCCACCTCATCGACTTCGGCATTGCCCGCAGCCAAGGTGACTCGAAGATGACGGCGACCGGGATGATGATCGGTACGCCGGACTTCGTGGCCCCCGAGCAGGCGATGGGTTCGCCGGCGAGTCCGGCGTCGGACGCCTGGCAGCTGGCCGCGACGGTCAGTTACGCGCTGTCCGGTCAGCCTCCGCGCGGTACCCGGGAGACCCCGATGGCCGCGCTCATGGCCGCCGCCCGCGCCGAACCGGTGTCGAAGCTGCCGAACCGCAGCGCCCACGCCCGGATCCTCATCGCGTCGCTCGACCAGGAGCCACGCCGCCGCCCGACGCTCGCCGCCGTGCGGCGCGACGTCGAAGGCTGGCTGGCCAGGGCGGGCAAGTCGCCGGACGGCCCGGTGACCCAGATCGTGCCGCGACGGCCTCCGCAGCAGAAACCGCAGACGCAGCACCAGCCCCAGCCCCAGCGCCATCCACGCTGACCTGCGGAAACCTGCGGAAAGAGAGCAAGGGACCTTTGCTATCACTCTCCAGGAGAGAGTGATAGCAAAGGTCCCTTGCTCTCTTCCGGCCCGCTCAGTCGACGATGACCCAGGACCCGTCGCGCCACGCCATGGTGAACGTCTTGGGATCGGCCGCCATCATCGCCGCCTGCGGCGAGATCGCGCCCGGGGGAACGACGACCTTGTCCGGTCCCTTGCTCTGCACCTTCGCCCGGTCGACGCGAGTGAGCTTCAGCTTCTTGAAATCGTCCGCCGAGAACATCCCGAACTGCATCGGGGTGAGGCTGCGGCATTCCTTCATCCCGCCGTTGAAGGCGGGCGCGGTGATCCGGCAGACGGTTTCGAGGTCCTTCTCGCCCAGTGCGTGGTGGTACTCCTCCATCACGCTCGCCGCCCCGTCCGGCGTGTGCGCCGCCGCGCCACCCGCGGTGGGTGTCGTGGCCACCGACGCTGTCGTCGCAGAAGGACGCGAAGCACTCACGGTCGGCGTAGGTTCGCTCGAACTGCTGCTCGGCGCCGCCGAGGTACCCGGAGCGACCGAAGATTGCGGCGCCGCGGTCCCCGGCGTCTGCTCCTCGCAACCCGCGATCAAGAACAGCGCCGCGGCCGCGCAGGCCGCCCCGAGCGGTCGGATCGTCATGATGCCCCCTGTCGTGCTGCGACTGACCAGGGGAGAGTAACAACTGCGGCCTAAGTGTCACAGTCGAATCGGAAAACCCGACCTTGACGGGTACCCGGCCCGCTGAAGATATCTGCATGTATCTACATTAGATGTACGTACATGCAACCTGGGGGAGAAATGACGACGTCCGCACGATCCGGTCTGGTGCCTTTGGTGGCGTTCGCGGTGTTCACCGCGACACTCGACGTCTACGCCGGCAACCAGGTCCAGACTTTCAGCCCGCTCAGCGTCGCGGCGATTTCGCTCAGCCTCGCGGCGGCCTTCTTCTTCGGCGCCGAAGTCGTGAGGCGAGGGCTGCCGACGGCCTTGAGCCCGTTCCGCGAGCAGCGCGCCGACGTCCTCGCCATCAACGTCACCACCGCGGTCACCTGGCTGAGCATGTTGTACGCGCTCAAGTTCCTCGAACCCGCCATCGTCAACGTGATCAGCCTGGCGATCGGCCCGGCGCTGACGGTGCTGCTGGGTCCGTTCCTTCGCCGCGGCAGCGCGGTCCTGCGCGTGGAGATCGTCACGGCGATCGGAATCTGCGGACTGCTCGCCGTGCTGGTCTGGGCGTCACTCGCCGGACACAGCGGCGTCGGCGCCCGCCCCGGCGCCGAAGTCGTCCTCGGCATCGTTCTCACGCTCGTGTGCGGGCTCGCGTCCACCGGCAACGTGATGTTTTCGAAGCGGCTCAGTGACGCCGGGGCCAGTCCGCGCTCCGTACTCGCCAACCGGTTCTGGCTGACCATCGCGATCGGCTGGGCCTTCACCGCTTTCGACGAAACGCCCCGGCTCGGTGAAGCGTTCGTGTCGTCGGCCGTGCTCGCGGTGATCGGCGTGGCCTTGCCGATGTACCTGTTCCAGGTCGGGGTGCGGCATACCGAACCGATCACCGCGGCACTGATCACGACCCTGTCTCCGGTGTTCGCGCTGCTCCTGCAGCTGCCGGATCCCCGGCTGCGGCCGTCGGCGGTGTCGCTCGTATGCATCGTCGCGATCACCGCGCTGGTCGCGGCCGGGGTCTTCGCCCGTGCCCGCCTTACGCGTCGTCGGATATCAGATCCAGTAGCACCGCTGCCGTGACGAACTGAGCGGACTTCTGGATCAACCCTGCTGGGTCACTTCCAGGACGGAAGCCACAGCTCGGCGTTCCAGTGTTCGTTCGTGATCGCGTTGCCGTTGAGGACCGGCCAAAGCCAGGCGAAGTTGGCCACGACGAGACCCACGTAGAGGGCGACGACGAGCATGCCGGTGCCTCGTCGTTCGAATCCGCGTTTCGCGCTGCCGAGGATCTGGCCGAGGATCAGCGTCAACCCGAGTATCAGAAACGGCGAAAGCGGCGTCGCGTAGAAGAAGTACATCTGGCGGTCGAGGTTGGTGAACCAGGGCAGGTAGCCGGCGAAGTAGCCGACGAGCACGGCCGCGTACCGCCAGTCCATCCGGAAAAACGACCGCCACAGGCTCCAGCCCAGCATCGGCAGGGCCAGCCACCACATCGCCGGCGTCCCGATCAGCATCGTCGCGCGCACGCAGGTCGACTCGCCGCAGCCGGTCGCCTCGCTGCCGCCCGCGTAGGCGTAGAGCATCGGCCGCAACCCCATCGGCCAGGTCCACGGCTTCGATTCCCAAGGATGAGGTTTGTCCTTGGGCGTGACGAGATTCGCGTGGAAGTCGAGGACGTTCATCGAGTAGTTGCCGAGCGACCGCAACGCGGGTGGCATCCAGGCCCAGAAGCCCGGATCGATGTCCTTGATCGCCACGTAATTGCGGTCGGTCGCGGTCTCGCTCGCGAACCAGGCCCAGTAGCAGGCGAGGTACACCAGGATCGGGATCACGACGATCGCCCACAGCGCGGGCAGCACGTCGCGGCGAAGCGTGCCCAACCACGGCCGCTCGACCCCGGCGGCGCGGCGGGCCGCGACGTCGAAGAACACGGTGAGCAGGCCGAACGCGGCGATGTAGTACAGCGCCGACCACTTGACGCCGAAGGTCAGGCCGATCATCAGCCCGCCGGCGAACCGCCACCACCGGAAGCCCAGCTTCGGGCCGAACCGGGACTCGTTCACCCAGCCCTCGCGGACGGCCACGGCCAGCCGCCGCCGCACCTGGTCGCGGTCGCACAGCACGCAGGCGAACGCGGCGAGGACGAACACCGCGATGAAGATGTCGAGCATGCCCATCCGTGACTGCAGGTGCAGCACGCCGTCGCTGATCACCAGGATCCCGGCGACCGCGCCGAGCAGCGTCGAACGGGTCAGCCGCCGTGCGATTCGGATGGTGAGGAACACGATCAGCGTGCCGGCCAGCGCCGGCATGATCCGCCAGCCCCAGGCGTTGTAGCCGAAGAGCCACTCGCCGATCGCGATGAGGTGCTTCGCCAGCGGCGGATGCACGATCAGCTCGTAGCCGTAGTTGTCTTCGTAACCGCCGTTGCGCAGCATCTGCCACGCCTGCGGGACGTAGTGCTTCTCGTCGAAGACGGGGGTCCCCTTGTCCGTGGGCGTACCCAGATTCTGGATCCGGACGAAGGCGCCGATCAAGGTCAGCACCAGCGTGACGACCCAGCCGCGCAGGCGGTCGGTCGGCATACCGCGGCCGAGGAGGGTGGCCTCCCGGTCGCTCGGTGGGCGGAGCGCGTCGACCGGATCAGGCCGCATGCTCTCGTCGTCACGGGTCAGCAGCGCGGTCACGGGGCCTGATCCTACGGGCGCGAGAGTGAACTCGGTGTCCGGATCCGGGAACCGGTTAACCTTCGGAAATGACCGAAGGACGCCTCGTGCTCGCAGCCACCCCGCTCGGAGACGTCCGCGACGCTTCGCCACGCCTTTCCGAAGCCCTCGCGACGGCCGACGTGATCGCCGCCGAGGACACCAGACGCCTGCGGTCCCTCACCGCCGCCCTCGACGTCTCGACGACGGGACGCGTCGTCAGCTTCTACGAGGATGTCGAGACCGCCCGGCTGCCGAAGTTGCTGGAATCGCTGCAAGCGGGTGAGACGGTGGTGCTGGTGACCGATGCCGGGATGCCGAGTGTTTCGGACCCCGGTTTCCGCCTGGTGGCCGCCTGTGTCGAGGCGGATGTGCCGGTGACCTGCCTTCCCGGCCCGTCCGCGGTGACCACGGCGCTTGCGCTGTCCGGCCTCCCGTGCGACCGGTTTTGTTTCGAAGGGTTCGCTCCGCGCAAACCCGGCGAACGCGCGAAGTGGCTCGGTTCCCTGAAGGACGAGCCCCGCACCGTCGTGTTCTTCGAGTCACCTCACCGCCTGGCGAGCACACTCGCCGACGCCGCCGACGTCCTCGGGGCCGATCGCCGTGCCGCCGTCTGCCGCGAGCTGACCAAAACCTACGAAGAGATCAAGCGCGGTACCCTCCCGGACCTGGCCAGTTGGGCCGCCGAGGGAGTCAAAGGCGAGATCACCGTCGTTCTCGCGGGCGCGCCGCCGCGTTCGGTGAGCGTCGCCGACCTGGTCTCGGAGGTCTCGTCGCGGGTCGCCGCCGGTGAACGCCTCAAGTTGGCCGCCGCCGAGGTCGCGGAAGCAACGGGAGTGTCCAAGAAGGAGCTCTACGACGCCGTCCTCGCGTCCCGTAAATGATCGGTCAGGAAAGCAGGGCGGCCGCCGCCGCACGTGCCTTCCCGGCATCGGGCTCGGCGCCGGTGATGACGTCCGTATAGATGAAGGACTCGCCGATCCGCACCAGCAGGTAGGCCAGGTCGTCGACCGGCAACGGCAGGGTGAGCAGCCCGGCCGCGACCTCCTCTGCCAGGAAGTCGCGCACCTTCGCGATCGCCCGGCTCTGCACCACGCTGGCCTTCGTCGTCAGGATCCGCAGCGCCCGCTCGGGCTCGTTGCGCAGAAACTCCCGGAACGGCTTCGAACCGTTCACGGTCCGGACGAACGTGCCGATGAGGTCGGCGATCCCCTCGGCGCCTCGCCCGAGCTTGCCGGAAGCACGCGCCTCGAAGACCTCCACGGTCATCGACCACAGGATCTCGCCGAGCAGCTGGTCCCGGCCGCCGACCCAGCGGTGCAGCGTGGCGCGGCTGATCCCCAGCTCGCCGGCGAGATCACGCATGTCCACCCGGCGTCCGTCGAGGAACCAGGCACGCGCGATCGAGAACGCGCGCAGGGCGTCCGGGCGCGGCGAAGTCAGCTGGCGTTCGAGTGCGGTTTCTATCAGTGAAACATATCACGCGATGTCTCACTGATGAGACATATGCAAGACTGTCTCATCTCGACGAGGAGGATGCGAATGCGTGCAGTACAGGTGACCGAATTCGGCGGACCCGAGGTGCTCAACCTCGTCGACCTGCCGGATCCCGTACCCGGCCCCGGTCAGCTGCTCATCGAGGTCGACCGGGTCGGCGTCAACTACGCCGACACGCATCAGGCCGAGAACTCCTACCTCGCGCCCAGCGAACTTCCGCTGGTGCCCGGCGGTGAGGTCGTCGGCCGCACCGCAGCGGGCAAGCGGGTCGTCGCGCTGCTCAACGGCGGTGGCGGTTACGCCGAGCGCGCGGTGGCGGAGGCGGTCACCACCTTCGACGTACCCGACGGAATCGACGACCTGACCGCACTGTCCTTCATCGTCCAGGGCACCACCGCCTACCTTTTGCTGCGCAAGAACGTTCACCTCGAGTCAGGCGAAACCGTCGTCGTGCACGCGGCGGCGGGCGGGGTCGGTTCCATCGCCGTCCAACTCGCGAAGGCGTGGGGTGCGGGCCGGGTCATCGCGACCGCCAGCAGCGACGAGAAACGCGCACTCGCCCTCGAACTCGGCGCCGACGTCGCCATCGATTCCCGCGCCGAGGACATGACCGAAGCGCTTCGCGAAGCGAACGGCGGCAAGCGCGTCGACATCGTCCTGGACATGACCGGCGGAACGGTCACGGACCAGAGCATCGCCGCACTCGCGCCGTTCGGGCGGCTCGCGTTCTACGGCATGGCCAGCCGCAAGCAGCCGAAACCGATCGAAGCCCGCAACCTCCTCGAGCACAGCACCACCGTGTCCGGAATGTGGCTGCCGCACGTGTTCAAACTCCCCGGGAACGTGTTCGGCCGCGCACTCGACGAACTGTTCTCGCTGGCGCTCGCCGGTCAGGTCCGCGCCGTCGACGGCGGCGAGTACGCCCTGTCCGACGCGCGCGCCGCCCACGAGGCCCTGCGGTCGCGTGGCACGACGGGCAAGCTCCTCCTGGACCCCGCCAAGTAGCTCAGCCGAGCAGTCGCTCCAGCGGAGCGGATTTGTGCAGGCATTCCTGCCATTCCGCTTCGCTGTCGGAGTCGGCGGTGATCCCGCCGCCGACTCCCAGCGCGATCGTGCCTTCGTGGATTTCGAAGGTTCTGATCGCGACGTTCAGTTCCAGCCCGGCGATCGGCGAAGCAAGTCCGATCGCGCCCGTGTAGACGCCGCGTCCCGTCGGTTCCAGCTCGGCGATCAGGTCCAGCGCCCGAATCTTCGGCGCGCCGGTCACCGAACCCGGCGGGAACGTGGCCGCGAGCAGTTCCGCGTCGTCGATCCCCTCGGCGAGCAGCCCCTCCACAGTGGACTCAAGATGCCAGACTCCCGGCGCCGGGCGGACCTTGAGCAGTTCGGGAACGCGAACACTGCCGGTGGCGCACACGCGGCCGAGGTCGTTGCGGACGAGATCGGTGATCATCACGTTCTCGGCGACATCCTTGGTGGATTCCCGCAGGCGCCGCGCCAGGTGCTCGTCTGAGGCGTTCCTTCGCGGCAGGGTGCCCTTGATCGGGGTCGACCGGACACGCTGTCCGTGCCTGGCAAGGAAAAGTTCGGGGGAGAAGGAGACGACCGAGCCCCAGTCCCCGGCGAGGAACGCCGACCGCCGGGCGCGCAGCCGGTGCACACCTTCGGCGAACAACGAGAGCGGATCGCCGTCGAATTCCCCGGTGAAACGGGCGCAGATGTTCGCCTGGAACAACTCGCCTGCCTCGATCGCGTGCACACACGCCTTGACCACGTCGTAGTGCTCCGACGGCAGCGGACGCGACAGCGGACCGGAACTCCATGGAGCCGTTTCGGGCGGGTCGGCCAGTGTCGTTTCCAGTTCGGACACCTCGTCCGCCGGATCCGGGTCGTCGTCGGGAAGTAACGCCTCGAACCACCACGAACCGTCCGCGTCCAGCCGGAGTACCCGGTCGACCCAGCCCCAAGCCGCCGGAGGAAGGCTGCCCGAACGGCCAGACGGGTCGGTCAGGTCATAACCCAGGTAACCGAACCAGCCGCCCCCGACAGCACCGGGAACCGCGTCGCGAACCCGCGGAAGACGAGTGGGAACGGCGAACGCCTCGGCCACGTCTCGAACGGGCGTCAACGAAGCACTCAAAGCGATGACCGCGCGCGAGGAGAACCAATCTCCGCAAAGCGCCGCTGGCGGCGCGAGCCTGAGTGCCCGGGCGCGAACGCCGAGTGCCGCCAGCGCCCGCTCGGGCGTGACGTCCGTCCGCAGCTTCCGGCACATCAACCGCACGCGACATTGTCGCTGCCCGGCCGGGCGAAAAGGCAACCCGCGCCGACTGGAAAGTGACATCCGCGACCACACACGCGAGTATCGGTGACGTTGTGCACACCCGTCGTCACGAGTGAAACCCTACAGAAGTACGTCCGAGAGCGTGAAGGGATAGACCACGGCGTCCTGGGCGATCGGCCCCTCCACCCCGGGCAACCCGGTGCCGAAGCCGTGCTGGTGCAGCCCGAGCCGGGAGTGGAACCACCCCGGTCTTCCGGGGATCTCGTTGTGCCTGACCAGCCACAACACCACTTCGCTGTCCGCCCACTTGTCCGGGTGCAGCCGGTTCGTCCAGCACTCGAGCCCGGCGTACACCAGGACGCGTTCGACGCGTGCCGCTTGCCTGACGTGCTTGATCCACGCCTTGATGAACCGGTCGTCGACGCTGGGCGCCTCCACTTCGAGCGCCGGCGCGAGCGAGCCGGGCGCGAAGGCGCCAAGCGCACTCGCCGTCCGCACGAAATGGTCCGCCTGGTCGTGGACGGCGCCAGGGCGCGCGTAGTGCCGGGCACCCGTGTGGATGCCGGCACGCTGGGCGCCGGCCAGATTGCGTTCCGCGACGACGTCCCGCCAGTTGGTGTTCTCGCTGACGGTGACCGAGGCGAACCGGATGTCGGCGCCACGCACCGCAGCCCAGTCCGTCACCGTCTCGCGGTGGGACAGGGTGACGCCGTGCTCACCTTCCGGATCGATCAAAGTCACTCGCCTTCGAATTTCGCCCCAATACGCCCGAAAGGTCACCCTACGTCCGCGAAGCGGCCGCAAGGTGACCTTTCGGTTCAGCGTGTCTCAGGCGTTTTCGCGTTGGAACGTTCGCGAGCCCCACCAGATGGCCAGCACCGCCATCACCAGCACCACGACGCTCCCGGTGAACAGCGCGTCCATCGAGAAGTCACCGCGGAAACTGTTCCGCTCGACATCCACCACGTGCCGGAAGGGATTGATGCGGGAAATCGTGTACAGCCAATCCGGCGCCGATCCCGAGGTGATCGGGATGAGGATTCCGGAGAGCAGCAGAAGCGGTATGAGAACCGCGTTGAGCAGAGCCGGAAACGTGTCTTCGCTCTTGAGGGTCAGCGCCAGCGCGTAGGAGCACGACGCCAGGGTGACCGACAGGAGGAAGACGATCACCAGGCTGAGCACGACGCCGCCGAACGGCGCGTTCAGGTCGAAGACCAGGTACGCCAACGCGATGATGATCAACGCCTGCACAACCGTCTGCAACGCGTTGGCGAGCACCTTGCCCAGCAACAGTGCCACCCGGCTCACCGGGGTGACCCGCATTCGTTCGACCACGCCGGAACGGAACTCCGCGAGGAGGCCGAACCCGACGAAGGAACTGCCGAACAGCGCGAGCTGCGCGATGATCGCCGGAGTGAAGATCATCCAGCCGTCCACATCGGACAGCCCCTGCGCGTTGAGTGACTTCACCAGAAGCGGTCCGAAAAAGAACAAATACAGCAACGGCTGCATGATCCCGATCATGATCCACGTCGGGTTGCGCAACGCCGCGAGCATGTCCCGGCGGAAGATCAACCAAGTGTCATGCAACATGCGTCGCCTCCTTCTCAGGAGCGTCGTCGAGCGGTGCGCCCTCTTCGGCGTCACGCAGGCTGCGGCCCGTCAGCGTCAGGAAGACGTCGTCGAGCGTCGGGCGATGCACCTGCATGGACGTCATCGTGATGCCCCGCGCGTCCAGTGCGCGCAGTAACTCGGGCATCGCGGTGTCCCCACGCGGCACCCGGAACCGAACCGTGCCCTCGGTGACGGTCATTTCGTGCACCCCTTCGAGCCTGCCCGCGACCTCCCCGGTCTCCGCCGCCGACTCCGGTGAAACCCCGATGACGACGCTGTCACCCGAAACCCTCGCCTTCAGCGAATCCGGCGTGCCTTCGGCGACGATTCGCCCGTCGTCGATGACGATCAGCCGGTCGGAAAGCGCGTCGGCCTCGTCCAGGTAATGCGTGGTCAGGAAGACCGTGACGCCTTGCTCGTCGCGGAGCCTGCGGATGTGGTCCCACAGGTTCGCGCGGCTTTGCGGGTCGAGCCCGGTCGACGGCTCGTCGAGGAAGACGAGCCCAGGTGAGTGGATCAGTCCGAGCGCGATGTCGAGACGACGGCGCTGCCCGCCCGAAAGGGTCTTGGTCGTCCGCTGATCGAGCCCGGCGAGGTCCAGCTGCTCGGCGAGGGTGGCCCCGCGGGCGAGCGCGTCCGCCTTGCTCATCCGGTACAGCCGTCCCTGGAATTCGATCTCTTCGACGACCTTGCTTTCCGGTGCCGTGCCACCACCCTGTGCGACATAGCCGATTCGCCGGCGCACCCCCAGTGGGTCGGCGAGCAGGTCGCAGCCGCCGACCGTCGCTTCGCCCGCGGTGGGCTTGAGCAGCGTGGTCAGCATGCGCAGGGTCGTGGTCTTGCCTGCCCCGTTCGGTCCGAGGAAACCGACCAGTTCTCCGGCCGACACGTCGAAATCGACGCCCTTGACGGCGTGGACCTCGCCCCCATTGCGGCCCTTGCGACGGAACCGCCGCTCAAGGCCGCGTGCCTTGATCATGAATACTCCTTTCTGAGATCCGACTAGTCAAACTTGACTAGTCGGATGATGCACTGTGCCTTAAAAGTCGTTCCGTGGTCAAGTTTGATTACTTGGGAGGTTCGCCGAACGCGGCTTCGTCTTCCCCTTCGCCGGACATCACGTACTCGCCCGCTTCAAGACGGCCGATCAGATCTCGCATCCAGGAGACGTTCGCCTCGGCATGGGAGCTCCACAGGCGGTACAGCTCGCTCACATGCGGCGGCTTCCCGAGGTCGATCGAGTGCTCGCGTGCGTAGTGGGTCGATTGAGCGTGCGCTTCCATATTCGCCAGCTGCTGTTTCAGCAGGGCGAGGACCTGGGGGCGGGGCAGGCTCGGCATGAACGTGACAGCTGCCGACAACGTGTATCCGGTCGCGTCGTCGCTCGACAGTGCCCGACCGAGTTGGACGAGGAACTCGGTCTCCCCGTCTTCGGTCAGCGTGTACGCGACACGGTCGGGGCCACCGCCGGCCTCGGTGTCTTCGACCTGCTCCAGTAGTCCTTCGGCGGTCATCTTCTTCAACGCGTGATAGATCGACCCCGGCTGGACGTTGCCCCATTTGTCGGCCGCCCAGGAGAGGAGCTCGCGCCGGACCTGGTAGCCGTGTGCCTTCCCGTACATGCGCACGACACCCAGTACCAGCAGACGCGTGGCGGACACCGAGGCCTCCGATCCTCTCCCGGACAACAATGCCTTGGACGACGTCCGTAGGCTAAACAAGCATGAGCACCCCAGTGTTGACTGCGGTGGCCTGGCCCTACGCCAACGGCCCCCGCCACATCGGCCACGTGTCCGGATTCGGCGTCCCGTCCGACGTCTTCTCCCGCTACCAGCGAATGGCCGGCAACCGGGTGCTCATGGTGTCCGGCACCGACGAACACGGCACACCGATCACCGTCCAGGCCGACAACGAAGGCCTCACCTCCCAGCAGACGGCCGACAAGTACACCCGCCAGATCGGCCAGGACCTGCAGGGACTCGGTCTCACCTACGACCTGTTCACCCGCACCACCACGGGTAACCACGCCGACGTCACGCAACAGATTTTCCTCGCACTGCACCGCAACGGCTATGTGGTGCCCAAGACCACGCGGGGCGCGATCAGCCCCTCGACCGGCCGCACCCTGCCCGACCGCTACATCGAGGGCACCTGCCCGATCTGCGGCTACGACGGCGCGCGCGGCGACCAGTGCGACAACTGCGGCAACCAGCTCGATGCCGCCGAGCTGATCAACCCGAAGTCGCGGATCAACGGTGAAACGCCGAAGTTCGTCGAGACCGAGCACTACTTTCTCGACCTGACCGCGTTCGTCGACACCCTGGGCAAGTGGCTGTCCAGCAAGACCGACTGGCGCCCGAACGTCCTCAATTTCACCAAGAACCTGATCGACGACATGCGGCCGCGGCCGATCACCCGTGACCTCGACTGGGGCGTGAAGATCCCGCTGGACGACTGGCGAGACCAACCGATGAAGCGCTTCTACGTCTGGTTCGACGCGGTCATCGGCTACTTCTCGGCGAGCGTCGAATGGGCACGCCGCTCCGGCAACCCGGACGCCTGGCAGGAGTGGTGGAACAACCCGGACGCCCGGTCCTATTACTTCATGGGCAAGGACAACATCACCTTCCACGCCCAGATCTGGCCCGCCCTGCTGTTCGGCCACAACGGCGAGGGCGACCGCGGCGGCGAGCCGGGCAAGTACGGCAAGCTGCACCTGCCCGACGAGATCGTCTCCAGCGAGTTCCTCACGATGAGCGGCTCGAAGTTCTCGACCTCACGCGGCACCGTCATCTACGTCCATGACTTCCTGCGCGACTTCGGCCCGGATACCCTGCGCTACTTCATCTCGGTCGCGGGTCCTGAGACCCAGGACACCGACTTCACCTGGGACGAGTTCGTCCGCCGGACCAACTTCGAGCTGGCCAACGAATGGGGCAACCTCGTCAACCGGTCCATTGCGATGGCCCACAAGAACGTCGGCGCCATCCCGCGCCCGGACGCCCCGACGGCGGCCGACGAGGAGCTCAAGGCGCTCTCGCGTAAGGCCTTCGACACCGCCGGTGCCCACCTCCAACGGTCTCGGTTCAAAGCGGCGGCGGGTGAAGCGATGCGCGTCGTCACCGCCGCGAACCGGTACCTCTCGGACCAGGAGCCCTGGAAGCTCAAGGACGACCCCGCTCGCCGCGACAGCGTCCTGCACACCGCACTGCAGGTCGTTTCGGACGCCAACACGCTGCTGACCCCCTTCCTGCCCCACTCGGCCCAAAAGGTGCACGAGGCACTCGGCGGCTCCGGGATCTGGGCGGCCCAGCCCGAACTGCAGGAAGTCGAGGACCTCGACATCCCCGGCCGGATCAACCCCATCATCACCGGGGATTACAAGGCCGAGCTGGCGCGCTGGAAGTCCGTGCCGATCGAGGTCGGCAAGCCGCTCGAGAAGCCGACTCCGTTGTTCGCCAAGCTGGACCCGGAGCTGGGCGAGACCGGTCCCGAATGGGCGCCGATCTCGAAATGATCAGCTGATGGGTGCGGAGAAGAAGGGGCTGCCGCCGATTCCGGACAGGCTCCCGGTTTCGGTGGTGGACGCGCACACCCACCTCGACGCGTGCGGCGCGGTCACCGCGGCAGATGTGACTGCCATGGTCGACCGCGCCGAACGTGCCGGTGTCTCACGGGTGATCACCGTCGCGGACGATCTCGCGGCCGCTCGATGGGCGGCGCAAGCCTCTACTTGGGACGCCAGGGTTTGGGCCGCCGTCGCGATCCATCCCACGCGCACCAAGGATTTCGGTGAAGCCGAGAGGTCCGAAGTGGAGCGTCTCGCGAAAGAGTCCAGAGTGGTCGCAGTCGGCGAGACCGGCCTCGACTATTACTGGGACTACTCGCCCCACGACGCTCAGCAGGATGCCTTCCGGTGGCACATCGATCTCGCCAAGCGGATCGGCAAGCCGCTGATGATCCATGATCGAGACGCCCACGAAGACGTCCTCCGCATCCTCGATGAGGAGGGTGCGCCCGAGCAGGTCGTCTTCCACTGTTTCTCGGGAGACGAGCACATCGCTCGCCGCTGTATCGACGCGGGATACGTGCTTTCGTTCGCCGGTACGGTCAGCTTCCGTAACGCCCGCGGGCTCCATGAGGCGGCACGGATCGTTCCGGCCGGCCAGTACCTCGTCGAAACGGACGCGCCGTTTCTGACCCCTCATCCGTTCCGTGGGCGACCGAACGAGCCCTACTGCGCCGCCTACACCGTTCGCCATCTCGCGTCATTCAGGGGCGAGGCAGTGCACGAGGTGGCCGAATCAGTCCGTATGACCGCTGAGCGGGTCTTCCGCTTGCCGACAGTTACCTCCAGTTGAACGGACTGCGACATTAGTGATCAGCAATGGTCCACTCTGATGAGTGACCAACGTCACGACACTCCGGGCGGTGTTTGCGCAACCCGCCGAGGTTCGTTACTGTCCCGTGATCGTGCCGGTCGGTACCCGCAAATGCGGTTGTCGGCTGTTACGCCCACAGTCACGTCAGTGCACGTCGGGGAAGCGGAACCGGGAGCGGTACGGCCTGGAACCGTGACGATGGCGCTGGCTGCGGGTGTCGGACTTCTAGAGGTGCGCCGAAGAGCGCATCGAGACGAAGGACGTTGTGGAGCGGTTGTCGAGCTCTCTGACGTCTTGGGAAAGGGAACGACCCAGTGACTGGTAGCAGTAGGCAGGATGCCTCGCGCCTCGGCGTTGAGACGAACACCTTCGCTTCCAACGGTTCGGTGGCCGTGCTCGACCGAGACACTCACTACGGCGAGCTGGGCTACTCCGACGACCCGCGCATCACGCACCAGGACATCTTGGCCGCGCTCGGCCCGGACGCCGACACCTTGATGGCCGAGATCGACGTCGATGTCGACGAGCTGATCCGGCTCATCAGCGCCGAGACCACCATGCTCCCGCCGATCGTCATTCCGGACGAGATGGCCGAGGACCGCACCGCGGGTGCGCCTATGAAGGTCGCGACCAAGGACGAGGTCATCTCCAGCGCGACCCGCGTTTGGAAGAAGCGGTTCCTCAAGGGCACCGTCATGGCAGTGCTGCTCACCCTCGGTGGTGGCGGCGCGGCCGCGATGGCGATGAACAAGAGCGTCACGCTCGACGTCGACGGCCAGCAGCGAACCGTTCACAGCTTCGGCGACACGGTCGGCGAGGTCCTCGAAGACGCCGGCCTTTCGATCGGTGCGCACGACTCGCTCTCTCCCTCGCCCCAGGCCGAAGTCGGCGATGGCGGCGTCATCAAGCTGGAGCGTGGCCGCAAGCTGAATCTGGTCGTCGACGGCGTAGCGCAGGAGTCTTGGGTTCGCGCGACCAATCTCAGCGAGGCCCTGAACCAGCTCGGCCGCTCCGATCTCGCGAAGTCCGGCACCTGGACCTCGATGCCGCAGACCGGTGAGCTTCCGCTCGAGGGCGCCACTGTCGAGGTCAAGACCCTCAAGAACCTCACCGTCTATGACGGCGCGAACGAGCCGCGCAAGGTGCAGACCAATTCGGTCACCACCAAGGAGTTCCTTGGTGAGTTGCGAATGACTCTCGGCCCGGACGACGAAGCCGTCGGTGGCCTCGACGTCAAGCTGGTCGACGGCGCCGAGGTCCACATCAGCCGGACCGGCGTCACCATGGTCAAGCAGAACGAGGAAATCGCTCCGCCCGAGCAGAAGGTCGATGACCCGGAGCTCGAGAAGGGCAAGACCAAGGTCGAAGACCCGGGCACGCCCGGCCAGAAGACGGTGACCTACAAGGTCACCCAGCGCAATGGCAAAGAGGTCGGCCGCGAGAAGGTCTCCGAAGAAGTCACCACCGAGGCCAAGCCCAAGATCGTCAAGGTCGGCACGAAGAAGCCGGTTGACCCGCCCATCGGTGACGCCGGGGCCTGGGACCGCATCGCGCAGTGCGAGTCGACTGGTAACTGGGCCGCCAACACCGGCAACGGCTATTACGGTGGCCTGCAGTTCAACAAGAGCACCTGGGACGCCTACGGCGGCTCGCAGTACGCGGCCTACCCGCACCAGGCCAGCAAGGCCCAGCAGATCGCCGTCGCCGAGAAGCTCCGCGACGACCGCGGTGGCTACGGCGCTTGGCCGCACTGCGGCAAGAAGGCCTGACGTCAGATCAGTCTCCTTCCTGAAGGTCATCGTGTGGGTTGAGTCCGCAAGGTGGCCTTCAGGCCGTTTTGGGCAGTTGAGGGTCTGTGACGTTCTCGTCTGAGGATTGGGCGAGGTCGTTGCCCTTCGTTGACGGGGTTTGTGTGTTGGATCTTGGTCTCGACAGTCGTGACCACCACCGCGGAGGACGTATGTGCGCCACGTCCCGAGATCGTTCGGTGGCGTTGTTGTCCGCTTGTCCGCTGACGGTGCCGTGGCGCTGGCTCCGGCGGTCTTGCTGCCCTGTTTGATCGTCCTTTGTGCGGTGGAGCGGTTTCTCGGCCGACTTTGCCGATTGAGACGGCTCAGCGACCCGTTCCGAGTTCTGCCGAGGCATGGGTATGTCCGGGCTACTGTCCGCAAGGTCGACGATCTCCGCGAAGGCATCGCCGCGTCTCTCCGCCGGTGTGCACTGATCGGCTTCCCCGTTCGGGGCTTGATGTGCGAGCGGTACCAGAAGCGCGTTCAGGCGAGCGCCTGTCTCTGAATCGAGGTCGCCGCGCATGTCCCAGCGGCCGGTACGTTTCCGGCGTAACCAGAACTCGCGTCGAGGGCCTTTCGACTTGGAGTCATCGGCGTTCTTCGAATCAGGGTCGTGTCGTCCGATCTCGTCGTTGCCGGCGATCGTGACGTCGCGAGGCCTCGCGACGCCGGCGAGATCGACCAGAGTCCGCTCGGCGTCGACCCGTGCGCTCGCGGCGATGTGTTCTGGCAGCCTCCTCATGACTGTGACGATTCGGTCGATGCCGCCATCGGCCAGCAGGCCTTTGGCGGCTGCGGCTCCGGTCAAAGGCGCGACGGGTGGAATCGAGGTGCCGTCGCGCGCGTGTCTCGAGTTGAGCGCCACCGCTCGAGCGGTCACCTTTCTCGCTTCGGCCCGAGAAACCCGGGCTGCGTGCTCGTAGAAGACGGCGATCGAGTTGTATCCGAAGAGGTCGCGGACACCACGTGACTCGATCTCGGCCAGGATTTGGCCGACTTCGGCGAACAGACGTCGCCCTTCGCGTAGCCGAGTCTGCAACTCGTGGAGAAGCAGATCGGGGTCACCTTCCGGCAGGTTCAGCGGGAAGGCCTTGGATGCGTTTTTGCTGGTCACCCCTCGATTGTCGGGGCGGAATCGAACTTATGCACGGTATCGATCGGGTGAATCATAATCACGCTGTGGCGCTGCCAACTTGCTCTCATCACTCCGCAGTAGTACGTGCGCCAGAACGGATACGCCGTAGGGATGTTGCGGTTAAGTCAGGATGGTCGGAGTCGCCTGGCCCGGCTCCCCGAGCGCGTCGAAGGAACGAGGATCCCGGAGCGGCAAGTCGACTCTGTCGACGATTGACCCGTGGGCGGTGGCGGCCTCTGAACACTGAGCCTTCCCCGCTCGACGATGTCGGCTATCTGCGACCCGTTCGTCCACCGGCCAAGGGTGGCTTACCGGGGCTGGCTACGATCGTCGGGTGACTGAACTGCTCGGGCCTGCGGAGATCAGGGCGCTGGCGGCCGAGCTGGACGTACGTCCGACCAAGAAGCTCGGCCAGAACTTCGTGCACGACCCCAACACTGTGCGCCGCATTGTCGACCTCTCAGGAGTCGGCGAAGGCGACGTCGTACTTGAGGTCGGGCCAGGGCTTGGCTCGCTGACACTCGGGCTGCTCGCGACCGGTGCCAAGGTAGTCGCGGTCGAGATCGACCCCGTGCTGGCAGGCCGACTGCCGGACACGGTGGCCGAGCGCGGCGGAGCCGAAAGGCTGACGGTCGTCGGGGCGGATGCTCTGCGGGTGACGGCGGGGGATTTGCCCGAACAACCGTCGGCGCTTGTCGCGAATCTGCCTTACAACGTCGCTGTTCCCGTCGTGCTTCATCTGCTCGCTGAGCTGCCTTCGCTGACCAGCGGGCTCGTGATGGTCCAGACCGAGGTGGCTGACCGGATGGCGGCCGGGCCGGGAAGCAGGACTTACGGCGTGCCGAGCGTCAAGCTCGCGTGGTACGGGAAGGCACGCAAGGTCGCCGCGGTGCCCCGATCAGTGTTCTGGCCTGTGCCGAACGTGGACTCCGCGCTGGTCGCCTTCGAACGTGGTGACGCAGTCGTGACAGCCGTGAGCCGTAAGCGGCTGTTCGCGGTCGTCGACGCGGCATTCTCGCAGCGGCGAAAGACGTTGCGGGCAGCGTTGGCCACCTGGGCTGGCTCGGCTGAACGCGCGGGCGAGTTGCTCGCGAAAGCGGGCATCGACCCCAAGACCCGCGGGGAGCAATTGGACGTTCATCAGTTCGCTCGTATCGCCGCCGCGACCGACTGACCGCCGTGAGTCATGACAGGCCGCGTTGAGGCAGCCGTGTCGTGACGCCGAGGGAACCTTGTTCCATAACGTGGTGATTGTGGTCGGCGCCGCGCTGATGCGAGCGTTGACCGAGGTCAGCACGACGGCATAAGTCCTCTTATCGATGAGCGTCTTCCCGACCTGTCTGTGCAGGCAGCGGCCTCGGTGTGAATTCGAAATGGCCGCCGGTTCCCATAATATGGGCACTGGATCCTGTATTATGGACGCGACCAGACGTGTGATCTGCGCCTACACGCTTGCTTTCATCCAGTGGGATCGGTTTTACTCAGTGAACCATCCCGAGCGACTGAGAGACCTGGCTCGCCGAAGTCGCAGCAACCACCCTCCACAGGGCAGGTGCTACAGCCAGGACCGATGGAGGCTGTGCCTAATGAACAGGGTCACCCACCCACTCCTGCTGACCAGGCGACGTGTCGTAGACGAAGGTCGCCGCTCGGTAAGTGCGTGTCGACGCTCCACCGTTACTGCCTGAGTTCTTCCTCTTTTCTTCTGAAAACCGTCCGTTCTGGACGGTTACTCGGTGACGGTTGGCGCGCTCGAAAGAAGCAGCGCCCCATGTGCATGGAGCCCTTCGTGATCACTGTCGAAAACTTGTCCAAGTCCTTCCCCCTCAATGGAAATCCCGTCGTCGCACTGCGCGACGTCAGCGTGGACATCCAGGCCGGCTCGCTGTTCGGAGTCGTCGGTCCGGCCGGCTCCGGCAAGTCGACCCTCGCTCGTTGCATCGGCCTTCAGGAGCGTCCTGACCGAGGCGTAGTCCGTCTCGACGGCCTCAACACGGGAACCCTTGACGGCCGCCGCCTGCGAGAGATACGTCGGCAGGTCGGCGTCGTGAGCACCAAACCGGAACTGCTCACCGAGCGCACCATCGCCGGGAACATCGCGTCGCCGCTGGAGCAGCTCGGGCTGGATGGGCCACAGCGTCGGAATCGGGTCGGCAACCTGCTCGACCTGGTCGGACTCACCCAGCGCGCGGGTCAGCGGCCGGGAGAACTGTCCGAGGGGCAGCTGCGCCGGGTGGCCATCGCCAAGGCTCTGGCCGCCGGTCCTTCCGTGCTCCTTGCCGACGACCCGACCGCGGGTATTCGGCCCGAAGAGTCCGGAGCGGTCCTGACCGTGCTCGACCGCGCGCGTGCCGAGCTCGGCGTCACCGTGTTGCTCACTACTCCCGACGCGAGTGTGGTTCGCCGTGTCTGCGATGACGTGGCAGTGTTGGAGGCTGGCGCGGTCATCGAACGTGGAACCGTGCTCGACCTGGTCTCCGACCCGAACAGCCGGACCGCGCAGGCCCTGCTGCCGACGATCGAGACCAGCAGGGCGCAGGTCTCGAAATACGACCGAGCCGTGGACGTCGTGCTGGTCGGTTTCGCGTCGGTCGGAGCACTGCTGCCTGAGGCCGCCGGTCGCTTTGACGTCGAACTCGCCACCATCGGCGGCGGCTTGACTCGGATCGGCGACACCCCGGTCGGCCGTTTCCGGCTCGGCGTGCGCGGTGAGCACGCTGATGCCGCGCTCGCGTGGATCGCCGAACGCGGCGGCCACGTGACCCACCCGGTCCGCGGACCGCAGGGTGTCGCTGCCTGATTTTCTCGTGAACGGGTCGCCCAGGACGAAACCGTCTCGGGCGGCTCGTTCGCATCTGACTCGTCCTGTTCAGCTTTCTCCTGATGGCGGCACAAGTGGAGCGGCCACGTAGGCTTGAGCCGTGCTCGCCGTCGTACCGCCCCCAGTCACCGTCAGGGTTCCCGCCAAGGTCAACCTCCACCTGGCGGTCGGTGACGTACGCCCGGATGGCTACCACGAGCTGGTGACCGTGTTCCAGGCGCTTTCGCTGACCGACGAGGTGACCGTCGCGGTCACCGAGGAGCCCGGCGTCGAGGTCTATGGCGAGGGTGAAGGTTCCGTACCGACCGGGGCCAACAACCTCGCATGGAAGGCGGCGCAGGCGCTGGCCGCCCACGTCGGCAAGTCGGACGGTGAATCCAAGGTCCGGGTGGTGCTTCGCAAAGGCATCCCGGTGGCAGGGGGGATGGCCGGGGGCAGCGCCGACGCGGCAGCGACCTTGGTGGGGCTCGCGTCGCTCTGGAAGCTTGATATCGCCCGTGACGAACTAGCCGGCATCGCGGCCAAGCTCGGCAGCGATGTTCCTTTCGCGCTCTATGGCGGGACCGCGTTGGGTACCGGCCGCGGTGAGCAGCTGGTACCGGTCTTGTCGAGGCATACGTTCCATTGGGTTCTGGCGTTCGACCAGCGTGGTCTTTCGACTCCTCGGGTGTTCGGAGAACTGGACAGGTTGCGTGAAGAGGGCAGCCCGCCGCGGATCGGTTCGCACGCTCCGGTAGTCGAAGCACTGGCGTCCGGTGACCCGCGGCAGCTGGCGTTGCTCCTGGGCAACGACCTTCAGGCGGCCGCTGTCTCATTGCGTCCCGGGCTGCGTCGCACGTTGAGGGCGGGGGTGAACGCGGGCGCGCTCGCGGGCACCGTGTCCGGGTCTGGCCCGACCTGCGCATTTCTGTGCGCTGACGCGCAGTCCGCGGTCGAGGTCGCGGCCGAGTTGTCCGGTGCGGGTGTGTGTCGCACGGTGCGGGTCGCGCATGGGCCGGTTCCCGGCGCTCGCCTGGTTGGCGGGGATGACGCGCCGCGGCCGGCGCCGCCGCGAGTGCACGCATGAGGATGTCCGGAATGGACATCGACCAATTCGTTGTGGTGCAAGCTTTTTGGAAAGGATCGGCTGAGGCATGGCCAACTTGGTCAACCTGGAGTCGGTGAGCAAGTCCTACGGGGTGCGCCCGCTGCTCGACAGTGTTTCGCTCGGTGTGGCCGAGGGACAGCGCATCGGTGTCGTCGGTCTCAACGGGGGTGGGAAGACGACGCTGCTGGAGGTCCTCGCGGGGATCAGTGAGCCGGATACGGGACGTGTGAGCCAAGTCCGCGGCTTGCGGATGGCAGTCGTCACGCAACGGACCGAACTTCCTGGCGGCAGCACCATCGGCGACGTCGTGCTGGAGCGTTATGGTGCGGAGCACGAGTGGGCCGCTGACGCCCGAGTCAGGTCCATTATGGACGGTCTGGGGATAACCGCCCTCGGAGTCGAGACATCGACGGCGAACCTGTCCGGTGGCGAACGCCGCCGTGTCGCATTGGCGGCTGCCCTCACTGGTGAACTCGACCTCGTGGTCCTCGACGAACCGACCAACCACCTTGACGTCGAAGGTGTGCGCTGGCTCGCGGATCACCTGCTCAACCGCAGGATCGCGGTCGTGGTCGTCACCCACGACCGGTGGTTCCTCGATACGGTCGCGAGTGTGACCTGGGAGGTCACCAACGGTAGCGTCGAGCAGTACGAAGGTGGTTACGCCGACTGGATCTTCGCGCGAGCCGAACGGGCGAGGTTGGCGGCGACAGCCGAAGAGAAGCGCCAGAACCTGGCGCGCAAGGAGCTCGCGTGGCTGCGTCGCGGTCCGCAGGCCAGGACTTCGAAGCCGCGCTACCGCGTCGAGGCGGCTGAAGCTCTGATCTCCGACGTACCGGAGCCGCGTGACTCAGTCGAGCTGCAGGCGTTCGCCCGGCGACGGCTGGGGAAGACCGTGCTGGAAGTCGAGGACGCGACCTTGACCGTCGGCGACCGCACCTTGCTCGATCACGCCACATGGCGGATCGGGCCCGGCGATCGGATCGGGCTGGTCGGCGTCAACGGGTCGGGCAAGACGACGTTGCTCAAGCTCCTCGGCGGTGACAAGCAGCCGGAGACGGGCCGTCGTATCGAGGGCAAGACGGTCAGTCTTGCGCACCTGAGGCAGGAACTCGACGATCTACCGGGCGACCTGCGCGTTCTGCAGGCGATCGAGGAGATCTCCGGACGGGTCGTATTCGGCAAGCAGGAGCTTTCCGCGTCGCAGCTGGCAGAAAAACTGGGGTTTCCCGCGTCCCGGCAGTGGACGCCGGTCGAAGACCTTTCCGGTGGTGAACGGCGTCGCCTGCAGCTGTGCCGGCTCCTGATGGCCGAGCCCAACGTGCTGCTGCTCGACGAGCCGACGAACGACCTGGACATCGATACCTTGCAGCAGTTGGAGGATCTGCTCGATTCGTGGCCGGGCAGTCTGGTCGTCGTTTCGCACGACCGGTACCTGGTGGAACGCGTTTGCGACACGATCGTCGCCCTGTTCGGTGATGGGCGGGTGACTCACCTGCCGGGCGGCATCGAGGAGTACCTGGAACGGCGGGCCAAGAGCCTGGAGAAGGTCGGCAGCGATCGGAAGCCGACCAACGGACAGGCAGGCGAGACCAAGAAGAGCGCAGCGGAGCAGCGAGCGGCGCGAAAGGAACTGTCCCGGCTCGAGCGCAAGCTCGACCAGTTGCACGCCAAGGAAGAGAAACTGCACGCGGCGTTGCTCGCTGCGGCGACTGATCCGACGAAGCTCATCGAGCTCCACACCGAACTGAAGGCCGTCGAAACGGAGAAGGATGAGGTCGAGGCTCAATGGCTCGAGACCTCCGAAGCGGCTGAGTGAGTTCACTCGACGGCGAGCGGCTGTTCGAGGGTGGACAGTACTGTGACGCGCATGAGTCGGTTCGTGGACACGCTCGTCGCCACTGCGGCGGGGCGAGGTCAGCAGCGAGGAATGGTCACGGGGGAGCCCAAGGAGCCGGTTCGGCGTACCTGGGCCGAGATTCACGAGCAGGCCAAGAGGGTCGCCGGAGGCCTGGTGGCCGAAGGGCTGGAGCCGGGCAAGGCGGTGGCGGTACTGGCGGCGGCGCCGTCCTTGATCGCGCCGACGGTGCAGGCCGTGTGGCTCGCCGGTGGCAGCGTGACGATGCTGCACCAGCCCACCCAGCGCACCGACCTCGCGGAATGGGCCGAGGACACCGTCCGAGTGCTGCGGATGATCGGGTCCGGTCTGGTTCTGCTCGGTGAGCCGTTCGATCAGCTGGGGCCGGTGCTCACCGAGCACGGCATCGCCTTCCAGGTGATCACTGAACTGCTCAAGGCCGAACCGCTGGCGGAAGCCGTGCCCACGGCTGAATCCGACACCGCGCTCCTGCAGCTGACCAGTGGGTCCACGGCAGATCCGAAGGCCGTTCGGATCACGTACGGGAATTTGTACTCGAACGTCAAGGCGATGGTCGACCGCGCCGAGTTCGATTTCGACGTCGATGTGATGGTTTCGTGGCTGCCCACCTTCCACGACATGGGGATGGTCGGGTTCCTGACGGTCCCGATGACGTTCGGCGTCGAGCTGGTCAAGATCACGCCACTCGAGTTCCTGTCGGGGCCGTTGATCTGGCCGCAGCTGATCAGCAAGTACAGCGGGACGACCACGGCCGCACCGAACTTCGCCTACGCGATCGTGGGCAGGCGGATGGCGCGTGTCGAGGACGACAACGCCTACGACCTCTCGAAACTTCGGATCGCGCTGAACGGCGCTGAGCCGATCGACGAAACCGCTGTGCAGACCTTCGTCGACGCTGGGGAACGGTTCAAGATGCCCGCGGAATGCGTCTTTCCGGCGTACGGCATGGCGGAAGCGACTCTCGCGGTTTCGTTCGCGCCGTTGTTCACCGGGCTGACCTTGGACATCGTCGAAGCCGATGCGCTCGAGACGGACAATCGTGCCGTACCGGTGCCCGAGGGCGATCCGAGGCGTGGGACCGATGATGTCCGCTCGTTCGCGATTCTCGGGCCGCCGCTCGACGGGCTCGAGGCCGAGATCGTCGACGACAAGGACACGGTGCTCGGAGATCGCCAGGTCGGGGAGATCCGCCTGCGTGGCGAGGCCGTGACGCCCGGATATCTGACCATGGATGGTCCGCTCGCGACACAGGACGAGAACGGTTGGCTGCTCACTGGCGACCTCGGCTACCTGGTCGACGGCATGATCGTGATTTGCGGCCGTCGCAAGGACGTCATCATCATGGGTGGCAGGAATCTGTACCCGACCGACATCGAACGGGCGGCGACGTCGGTCGAAGGTGTCCGGGCGGGGAACGCCGTGGCTGTGCGGATCGACGCGGGCAGCCGACGGGAGCGGTTCGCCGTGGTCCTCGAATCGAAACTGGCCGGGCACCCCGACACCGAGAAGGCGCTGGCGAAGGAGGTTGCGGCCAAGGTTCGCGACGCGGTCGACATGCGTCCGTTCGCGGTCGTCGTGCTCCCGGCCGGAAGCCTTCCCAAGACACCGTCGGGCAAGGTGAAGCGAGCCGCCACCGCCACCCAGTTCGCGGACAAGATCGCCAAGAACGCGACGACTGCCTGACACGAGATGGCCAGGGGTTCGCGAAAGTCGCGGGCCCTGGCCTTCTCGCAGCACTTCCCGAGGGTCAGCGGCGCCGCCAGAGCGGCTTACGGGTGTGGGTGTGTTCCAGGGCCGGTGCGATGTAATAGCTCGCGGATTGCGAGATGCCGGCCAATGTGCTCTCGACGTCACGAAGGAAAGCGTCGACGTCCGATGGGTCATAGCCGCGTTTCGAGAGTGGTGCTTTGGCGAACGCCACGTTGTGGACATCCGCAACCGAGAGGTCGTCGTCGCCGTCAAGCGTCGCCGCGACCCGTTCGAGGAAGGCGTCGACCGCGGGTTCGTAGTAGCCCCGGGCGCCGATCGGCGCCCGGTCGAACTGCCGGGTTCTCACCTCGAACGCGGTGACGGGCACTAGCGTTCCTGCAGGAAATCGATGGGACCGCGGTCCGGAACAGCCCGGTTGGTGGTCGCGTCGTCCGCTTCACGCGCACCGGGGACAGCGAGCACCTGCTGACCGGACCGGTGGGCGAGTTGTTCTTCAATCTTGTCGAGGAAGTCGTCGACTTCGCGTTCGTCGTAGCCGCGTTTCCCGATCAACGGCCGGGAGAACATGACGTGGTGAACTTCGGCCGCCGTCAGATCGTCCCGGTCCGAGATCGTGTCCGCGATCCGCTCCAGGAATGCGTCGACCTCGTGCTTGGCGTATCCGCGCCGCCCGATCGGGGCGTTCGGAAAGGTGGCGCCGGTGATGTCTTCGGCCGTAAACGACATGAAACTCTCTCCGGTTTCGTGGGAAATGCGATCTCCGCATTCCGTCCTAACTGGTTTGAGAGTTCCCCGGAAGGGTTGCCGCTATTCCACGACTCGATCAGGGGCGTGGTGAAACGCCTTCGAGTGACGAGATGTAACGCAGCGCTATGTGAGCAGTTTCACCTTGCGTGGAAGGTGTTCTGAGCCGCCACGAGTCCGGTGCTGATGAGCGCTTCAACCGCGTCGGCGCAACGATCGATCTCGAAAGCGAGTTCTTTGCGTTCGACTGTCGAGAAGTCTTTCAGCACGAAATCCGCCGGATCCTGCCGTCCAGGAGGACGGCCGACGCCAAAACGGACGCGGTAGTAGTCCTTGGTGCCGAGCGATTTGGTGATCGAGCGGAGGCCGTTATGGCCGTTGTCACCACCGCCCAGTTTCATCTTGAGCGCGCCGAAATCGACGTCGAGCTCATCGTGGACGACCACGACACCGGCAGGCGGGATCTTGTAGAAACGGGCGGCGCCGACGACCGGACCGCCCGAGAGGTTCATGTACGAGCGCGGCTTGGCCAGGACCACTCGCTGCCCGGCGAGCCTGCCTTCGAGGACCTCGGCGCCGCTCTTGTGGGCTTTGAACTTGCCACCGACGCGGCCGGCGAGCTCGTCGAGCACCATGAAGCCGACGTTGTGCCGGTTGCCTGCGTATGGGGGCCCGGGATTGCCGAGGCCGACGAGCAGAATCTGCTCGCCGGCCCCGGGAAGTACTGCTTCGGTCACACGAGTGACTTTATTCGGCGTTCTCGGCGGGGGTCTCCTCCGCCTCGGCACCGGCCTCTTCGCCCTCGAGCGCGGCTTCGGACGGCGACTCGTTGACGGCGACGACAAGCGCGTCGGCGTCGGTGACCAGGGTTGCGCCCTGCGGCAGGGTGACCTGCGAGGCGAGGATCTGGGTGCCGGCGGGGACACCCTCGACCGAGAGCTCGACCTGCTCGGGGATGTGCAGCGCCTCGACCTCGATCTGGAGGGAGTCGAGGTCGGTGGTGACCAGGGTGCCCGGGCCCGCGGTGCCGGTGACGACGACCGGGATGTCGACGGTGACCTTCTCACCGCGAATGACGACCAGCAGGTCGACGTGCTCGATGTAGTTCTTCAGCGGGTGGACGACGATGGTCTTCGTCAGCGCCAGCTCGCTCTTGCCCTCGAGGTCGAGGGTGATGACGGCGTTGCTGCCGTTCTCACGCACGACGCGGGCGAACTCGATGGCGGGCAGGGCGTAGTGGCGGGGGTCCGAGCCGTGCCCGTACAGCACCGCGGGGATCTTGCCGGCGCGACGCGTGCGGCGCGCGGCACCCTTGCCGAATTCGGTGCGGGGCTCGACGGACAGACGTACCTCGGACACGGTGTAGCACTCCTTCAATTCACCAACATGTTCAGCGAAAGCATGCTGAGGTGGGGATGGTTCGGGGCGGTTCTGGTGTTCGGCGGCGAATTCCACAGGCGTGCTCGACCGCGTGTGGCCACTCAAGCCGCCGCGTCGATCACGTCGGGCACCAGGTGCTCACGGAACCCGCCTCGCCGAGACCGGGAAAGTGTAGACCAACCGGTCGTGCCGGGGTCCCGCCGGGTGGCTCGTTCAGGTGACAAGTCGGTGACAGCTGCTTCGGGAACCCTCGGATGCGGTGGTGCGTGACCCCTTTTCTAAGGTGTGATCTCCAGCAAACGAGACTCAGGGGGCGGAATGCCGGCACGACGGTTGACGATCGGCGCGGTCGTGGCCTTGTGCTGTCTCGTGGCCGGCTGCGACGTCGCGATCGACGGCGCTGCCGGGATCTCGCCCGCCGAGCAACAACGGGTGGATCGTCGCGCGGAGCAGCGTGGCGCCGTCGAGAGCGCGTTGAAAGCGCTTGAACAGGCGCCGGCCGTTGTCTACAAGGCGACCATCAAGGACGCCGCGGGCAAACCCACCGAACTGCTGTTCCGGATCACTCGCAACGGCAGCGCGCAGGGTGCGCTGCCGGTCGACGGCCAGACCATCCAGGTCGTGGCCGCCGACAACCAGCTGTACCTCTCGGCAACACCGGAGTACTGGAAAGCGCACGGGCTCGGCAACAGCGACCAGTACGGCACCAACTGGGTTCGCACCGACAGCACGGACCTGCCGGTGAACGTCGTCGAGGTCCTCAACCCGCGTAAAGCGGCGTCGACGCTCCGGACCGCGGTGTCCGCGATGAACCGGCTGACCGATCCGGTCCGGTCGAAGCTGTCGGACGGGACCGAGGTCTACGACGTCGGGAGCGGGCTCGGGACGCTGCGGGTGACCACTGCGGCGCCGCACCGCGTGATCAGTTTCGCGCCTTCCCTCGTCGACGCGGCGGCCGGGAAGACGCTTGGCGCCGAAATGCGGGTCGAGCCGCTGGCCGGCGACGCGCTCAAGAAGCTGCAGACCGACCTGGATGGCGCGATCGGTGGAATCGGGCAGCCGTTCGACGCGCTCACCCAGGTCAGCGTCAGCGTGGTCAACGACAAAATGGACTGCACGGATTTCGTCGGGACCTGCCGGGCAACCATCGATGTCGCCAACACGGTCATCGGAGGCGTGAAAGGGACGCCTGTGCGCTTGATGCTGACCGTCGAGTTCACCGCTCAGTCCCTCGGTGCCCAAAGCTGTGCGGCGGACGCCAACGCGGCTCCGGACACCACGACGAGCATGACCTGTGAGGTCAAGTTCAAACTTCCGAATCGGAACGCCAGCTACCAGGTTCAGGCGAAGCCATCCGCTCGCGGCGAGGTTCGGGCTCCGGTCGACGTCAACGGTGTCCGCGAAAAGCTCAAATCCGAGTTCGCCACGTTGGGTGGCTGACCTGCATACTCACCTCGGGGTGCGTTGCATACGTTGAAGTAGCCGATCTTGCGTTCTTACCATCGGTGTTCTAGCCGATGATGAGGAGAAAACACGATGGCGAAGCTGGTTGTGTTCGGAGGAACCGGGTACGCGGGCGGGAAGATCACCGCCGAGGCACGTGGCCGTGGCCATGAGGTCCTGGCGGTGTCGAGGAACGCCGAAGGCGAGGGGACCCGGGCGGGATCGCTGTACGACGAGGACTTCCTCGCCGAGGTCGCCAAAGGTGCCGATGTCCTGGTCATCGCGGTACACGGGCAGAGCGGACTGCTCGACGCGGTGCCCTCGATCGCCCAGGTCGCGAAGGACAACGGTGTGCGGATCGGCGTGGTCGGTGGCGCAGGAAGCCTGCACGTGGCCGAGGGTGGGCCGCGGCTGATCGATACCCCCGAGTTCCCGGACGAGTACAAGGGCGAGGCCGGATCCCACGCGAAGGTGCTGGAAGCGTTCCGTGCGCTTCCCGAGGACATCGACTGGTTCTACCTCAGCCCGGCCGCCGAGTTCGGCGCGTGGGCCGAGGGGGAGCGGACCGGGGACTTCCGGCTCGGGAGCGACGTGCTGCTGACCGACGAGAACGGCGCGTCGAAGATCAGCGGCGCAGACTACGCGATCGCGTTCGTCGACGAGATCGACAAGCCGACGCGCCGTCGTCAGCGCTTCTGCGTCGCTTACTGACCGGACAGCGTCTTCACGATCGGCGCGAACGTTTCCAGCATCGGTTCGAACACCGTGATGTAGGAGAAGCCGTACCGCTCGCGACGCTCCTGTAGTTGTCGGACGATTTCGTCGACGGTCCCGAACAGCAATTGCGGCGTTTCGAGCAGGGTGTCCACGTCGAGGCCATCCGGATCCTCTTCGTGCCAGGTCTCGGCGGCCGAGCGCCGGTCGTTGGTGACGACAACCCGCTGGACGAGCATGTTCAGTTCGGGGTCCCGGCCGTTCGTTCGCGAACGGAAGAAGGCGACGCGTTCGTCCATCCGCTCGGCGTCGTCGAGGCGGAAGGTGCCCGGCGATTTCCCGGGGGCCTGGCGGAGGCCCGCGAAACCGGCGATGTCGGCGTGCCGGGCGGCGAGGGAGAGCACGCCGTCGCTGTTGCCCGCGAGGAGCAGTGGCGGAGGCGTGACCTTTTCCTCGGTAAAGTGTTCGCGCAGGTAGGCAAGGCTCTCGGTGAGGTAATCGATGCGTTCCTTGGCCGGAATCCAGGGCAGGCCGGCGCCGTCGAATTCCGACTTCATGTGGCCGGAGCCGAGACCGAGGTCCAGGCGGTCGCCGGTCATCTTCACCGTCGTCGAGACTTCGCGGGCGAAGAGCGCGAAGTTGTAGAAGGGCACGTTGGAGACGAGAGTGCCTACGCGCGGCCGCTGGGTCACCGCCGCGGCCATGGTCAAGGCCGGAAACGGCGCGTTCCGTCCCGGGCCGAGGTGGTCGGGCACGGAAATGACGTCGTATCCAAGCGCCTCGACGCGGAGGCACTTCGCGGTCCAGTCCGCACGGTTCTCGGCGCCCCACAGGTTCACGCCGAACTTGAATTTCCCCATGAACGGCAACCTAGCCACGCCGGACAGGACCGCGCGCCCTGTTTCGCGAGGAGCCAAAAACGGAGCAAGGGACCTTTGCTGCTACTTTCCAAAAGAAAGTAGCAGCAAAGGTCCTTGCTCCGTGGATCAGGCGTTTCCGTCGAAGAGGGACGTGACTGACCCGTCTTCGAAGACCTGCTGGATGGCCTGCGCCAGCAGCGGCGCGATGGACAGCACGGTCAGGCCCGGGAAGCGCTTCTCTTCCGGGATCGGCAGCGTGTTGGTGACGATCACCTCGCGTGCCTTGCACTGCGAAAGCCGCTCGGTGGCGGGGTCGGACAGGATGCCGTGGGTCGAGGCGATGACGACGTCGGACGCGCCTTCGTCGAGCAGGGCCTCGGTGGCCTTCACGATCGTGCCGCCGGTGTCGATCATGTCGTCGATCAGCACGCACAGCTGACCGCGGACCTTGCCGACGACGCGGTTGGCGACGGCCTGGTTCGGCTTGTCCGGGTCGCGGGTCTTGTGGATGAAGGCGATCGGCCGGTCACCCAGCTGGGCCGCCCACTTCTCGGCCAGCCGCACGCGGCCCGAGTCCGGCGAAACGACGGTGATGTTCTCGCCCTGGTAGGTCTTGTTGATGTGTGCGGCCAGCACGTTCTGCGCGAGAAGGTGGTCGACAGGGCCGTCGAAGAAGCCCTGGATCTGCGCGGTGTGCAGGTCGACCGTCATGATCCGGTCGGCGCCCGCGGTCTTGAACAGGTCGGCGATCAGGCGCGCGGAGATCGGCTCGCGGCCCTTGTGCTTCTTGTCCTGCCGCGCGTACGGGTAGAACGGCATGATCACGGTGATCCGCTTGGCGCTCGCCCGCTTGAGGGCGTCCACCATGATCAGCTGCTCCATCACCCACTCGTTGATGGGCGCCGGGTGGCTCTGGATCACGAACGCGTCGGTCCCGCGCACCGATTCGTTGAACCGGACGAAGATCTCCCCGTTGGCGAAGTTGTGCGCGGTCTGCGGGACGACCGTCACGTTGAGGTGCTCGGCCACCTCGTTCGCGAGCTCCGGGTGTGCGCGCCCGGAGAAGAGCATCAGGTTCTTCTTCGGTGTGCCGGACTTCGAACTCATGCTGGCGACTCCCCGTCGTTTCCCTTATTTGAATCGGACACGGCGGTGGTGTCCTGCTTCGCGGCGGAAGCTGCTTCCGCCGCGGGTGTGCCCGGCCTGCGCCGGGTCACCCAGTCTTCGATGTTGCGCTGCGGCCCGGTCGACACGGCGAGCGCGCCCGGCGGCACGTCCTGCCTGATCACGGTGCCCGCCCCACTGTAAGCGCCATCGCCGATGGTCACCGGGGCGACGAACGTGTTGTCCGCGCCGAGCCGTACCTGGGAGCCGATCGTGGTGTGGTGCTTGTTCACGCCGTCGTAGTTGACGAAGACGCTGGAACAACCGATATTGCTGTTTTCGCCGATGGTCGCGTCACCGACGTAGGTCAGGTGCGGCACCTTCGTCCCGGCGCCGATGTCCGCCTTCTTCGTTTCGACGAACGCGCCGAGTTTGGCCTTGGTCCCCAGTTTGGTGCCGGGCCGCAGGTAGGTGAACGGGCCGACCTTGACGCCGTCGCCGAGTTCCGAATCGGAACCGTGCGTCCGTACCACCGACGCGCCCGCGCCGACCGAGACGTTCTCCAGGGTGCTGTCCGGGCCGATCTGCGCGCCTTCGCCGACCGAAGTCGAACCCTTCAGCTGCACACCGGGCTCGATGACGACGTCACGCGAAAGGGTCACGCCCGCGTCGATCCAGGTGCTCGACGGGTCGACGACGGTGACGCCCGCCCGCTGCCAGCCGCGGACGATCCGGCGGTTCAGCTCCGCGCCGAGCACGGAGAGCTGGACACGGTCGTTGACTCCTTCGGTCACCCACGGGTCGTCGATGACCAGCGCGCCGACGCCCTTGCCGTCGCCGCGGGCGATGCCGAGGACGTCGGTGAGGTAGAGCTCGCCCTGCGCGTTGTCCGTCGAAAGCTTCGAAAGCCCGTCGACCAGCACCGAAGCGTCGAACGCGTAGACACCGGAGTTGATTTCGGCGATTTCGCGCTCTTCGGGGGTGGCGTCCTTCTGCTCGATGATCGAGGTGACGACGCCGTTCCCGTCGCGCACGATCCGGCCGTAGCCGGTCGGGTCCGCGACGACCGCGGTCAGCACGGTGACCGCGTTTCCGGTGGAGGTGTGCTCGGTGACCAGGGAAGCGAGCGTTTCGGTGTCGAGCAGCGGGACGTCGCCGTAGCTGACGATGACGGTGCCGGTCAGTCCGCCCGGCAGTGCCGCGAGCGCGCATGAGACGGCGTGCCCGGTGCCCTTCTGCTCTTCCTGGACGGCGGTGACGACCTCGCGCCCGAGCGCCTCGCCGACCCGGTCCAGCCGCGCGCCGACCGTGTCGCGGCCGTGGCCGATGACCACGACGAGGTGTTCCGGGCTCAGCCCCGCGGCCGCCCGGACCGCGTGCTCGACCAGCGAGCGGCCGGCGATCGGATGCAGCACCTTCGGAGTGGACGAACGCATACGGGTGCCCTCACCCGCGGCGAGGATCAACGTGCTCAGCGGGCCGGTCACGGCGCTCCCAACATTTCACCAACGGTGGTTGTCGGGCATTGATCCTACGTGGGCTGCTCGGAGTCCCACGCGGGGTCGGTCGGAGTATCCTCGCCGGGCCATCCGGTCACCGGATCGATGGCCATCGAGTTGACCGACGAAACCTGGTTCCCGCCACCGCGTTTCGCCTGGTACATGGCCGCATCGGCGCGTGCGAGGACCTGTTCGGCCCGCTCCTGCGGCCGAAGCGAAACAAGCCCTACCGAGAGGGTGACGCCGTGCGAAAGATGGTGCGGCAAAGATGCGACGGCATTCACAGAGCGACCGAGCGCCTGCTTCGCCGCGGAGGCCGGAGCCCCAGGTAGAAGCACGATGAACTCGTCGCCGCCGTATCGCGCGACGACGTCGTCGCCACGCAGGGCGTCGCGCAGCGTGCTCGCGATGACACGCAGCACGTTGTCACCCTCGGCGTGGGACTGCTTGTCGTTGACGTCCTTGAAACCGTCGAGGTCGACCAGCGCGACGGCGAGCGGCTGGGCGTCCGCGGACGACGCCAGCGAACGCAGCTTTTCGTCGAGCGCGCGCCGGTTCGGCAGTCCGGTGAGCGGATCCTGCAGGGCCTGCTGGGTGATCGCGCCGTGCTCGGCGGACAGGCGTTCGTGTTCGCGGCGCGCGTTGAGTGTGGCGATCTGCGATTCCCGCAGCGACCACATCTCCGCTTCCAGGATCGTCGCGTAGTCGATCAGCGAGCGGCTCGCCCCGGACGCGTAGTCCGGGGCGGTGTCGAGCCTGGCCAGCTCACGGGCGAGATTCAACCGCATCGACGGCAGCGAGCCGTCCTCGTTGTCCTCGCGGACCTCTTTGAGCACCTGCAGCGCGTCTTCGCGGCGGCCGGCGTTGTCCAGGCAACGAGCCAGCGAGATGGCGATGATTTCGCGTTCGTGCGGGAACATCAGTTCCGGGTTGAGCAGGGAGGCCAGCCGCTCGATATGCGACGAATCGGGCGAGGCCAGCGCGGCGGCGGCGGCGAGCACGCCGACCTGGTCGATCGCGGGCAGGTCCTTCTTGCGCGGGAACAGCGACTCGGTGAACGGGCCTTCGGCGGCCTGCGCCATCGACGCCGCGGTGCGGAACTTGTCCGCGCCCTCGTCGTAGCGCTCGATGCGTTCGAGCCGCAGACCCCAGCCGAGCATCATCTTGACGCGGTTGATCAGCTGGAGCGCGATCTCGTGCGGGCTCGCGCTGTCGCGGATCGCCTGCGCGGCGCGGGCGATGGCCTCCTCGGCCGCCTCGTAGACGCCCAGCTGGTTCAGCACCAGCCAGCAGTCGACCAGGGTCGTGGACAGCATCCGGTCCCAGCTGCGCCTGCCGACCTGACGGTCCGGGACCGCCGAGTCGTCGAGAATGGCGAGCGCCCTGGCGATTTCGGTGAGGGCGGCGTCCTCCTGTTTGGCGATCACCAGGCGGCGCCCGCGCAACGCGTGCGCGTCGGCCCGCATCAGCGCGAGGCCGTGCCGCCTGGTGTGCGCGAGCATCTCGTCGAGCCTGGGTTCGGCTTCGGCGGCAAGGCCACGGGTGATCAGCCGCGCCACCGCGGAGTAGCGCAGCAGCTGCGCGACCAGCAGTGGTTCACCGCGACGCTGCGTCTCGTCGAGGAGTTCGTCGAGGCTGGTGATGATGTCCAGCTGTTCGGTGAAGCCGACGCGCTGGATGGCCGCACCGAGTTCGCGCGCGCGACCGTACAGCCAGGCGTCGGACATCTCCGCAAGCGCCGGCCGCCTGCTGCTGGTCGTCGGGTCGATCGCGTCCTCGGTCAGCCGCACACACCCCCACCGTTGAAAACGCCGCTGGTCATCTGTTCGTCTGCTCCGCCGCCAGGATTCGAACCTGAACTGTCAGAACCAAAATCTGAAGTGCTGCCGATTACACTACGGCGGATCGATCCTGGTCAGGATAGCCATGCCGGAGACGCCCACGCGCGCCCGGGGGTTGCCTCACAGCCGCGAGTACTCCACAGGGGACGAAACCTCCTGTACCGTAACTTACGGCATCGTAGGTAAGGTCACCCTTAGGGAAACCCTCAAGGGTCGCGCGTAGAAAAGAAGTGACTGCATGACGGCTACCCTCGACCGTTCCCAGAAGCCCGCGAAGGGCTCCAAGCCGGTAATCGACGGACAGCGATCGAGCGGCGTGCAGCTCTCGGTGTACCTCGGGGTCATCTTCCCGCTCGCCGCGCTGCTCGCGGCCGTCCCGTTCGCCTGGGGCTGGGGACTGACCTGGGTCGACGTCGGTCTGTTCGTCGTCTTCTACGCGATCAGCGGGCTCGGTATCACCGTGTCCTACCACCGTTACTTCACGCACGGTTCGTTCAAGGCCAAGCCGTGGCTGCGTGTCGTGATGGCGATCGCCGGCAGCATGGCCGTCCAGGGACCCGTGATCACCTGGGTCGCCGACCACCGGCGCCACCACGCCTTCTCCGACCGCGACGGCGACCCGCATTCGCCGTGGCTGTTCGGGACCTCGCCGCTCGCCATCGCCAAGGGGTTCTGGCACGCGCATATGGGCTGGCTGTTCGAACGCGACCAGACCAACGCGGAGCGTTTCGCGCCGGATCTGGTGAAGGACCAGGCCATCAAGAAGGTCGACGAACTGTTCTGGCTGTGGAGCCTGCTCACCCTGACGCTGCCCGCGCTGCTCGGCGGCCTGATCACCTGGTCGTTCTGGGGCGCCGTGACGGCCTTCTTCTGGGCCGGGCTGGTACGTGTCTGCGTGCTGCACCACGTGACCTGGTCGGTGAACTCGGTCTGCCACCTGATCGGTGAGCGCCCGTTCGCCGCCCGCGACAAGTCGGCCAACTTCTGGCCGCTGGCGATCTTCTCGTTCGGCGAGTCGTGGCACAACCTGCACCACGCCGACCCGACCTCGGCCCGGCACGGTGTGCAGCGCGGCCAGATCGATCTTTCCGCCCGGCTGATTTGGATCTTCGAGAAGTTCGGCTGGGCCTATGACGTGCGCTGGCCGACACCGCAGCGCCTCGCGCGCATCGCCGCCGAAAGCAAATAGCGAGGTCACGTTAGTCTTCTGCGATGGCGGGGAGACGGCGAACCAAACGTGAAGCGGTCACCGGGGCACGTCCTGTCGCCCCGGTGGCCCGGGTGCGGATGACGGGGACCGAGCGCAGGCAACAACTTCTCAACGTCGCCAGAGCCCTTTTCGCGGAGAAGGGTTTCGAGGGCACTTCCGTCGAGGAGATCGCGCATCGGGCGAACGTTTCCAAGCCGGTGGTGTACGAGCACTTCGGCGGCAAGGAGGGCATCTACGCCGTCGTCGTCGACCGCGAGACGCAGTTGCTCCTGGAGCGCATGGTCTCCACCCTCCACGGTGGACATCCGAGGGTGATGCTGGAGCAGGCGGCGATCGCGTTGCTCTCCTACGTCGAGGATTCGCACGACGGCTTCCGCATCCTGGTCCGGGATTCGCCGGTCGCGAGTTCGACGGGCACGTTCTCCACGGTGCTGAACGACATCGCCAGCCAGGTCGAGCACATCCTCGCGCAGCAGTTCGCCGCGAGGGGCTACGACGAGAAGCTGGCCGCGCTGTACGCGCAGGCACTCGTCGGGATGGTCGCGCTGACCGGGCAGTGGTGGCTCGACGCCCGGAAACCGAAACGCGACGAGGTCGCCGCACATCTGGTCAACCTCGCCTGGAACGGTCTGTCCAATTTGGAGCACAAGCCAAAGCTGCGGCTGCACTGAGATCTCGGTCGCCCGGAGGTAACGTTTCCCGGTCGGCGAGCGGTAGGTCCCCCACAGAGATCAGCAAGCTGGGGGAACATCGTGGAAAACTATCCCGCACCCGCCGTGGCACAAAGGGTGCCGCAGAAAAAGACGTGGTTGAAGCCCGTCATCCGCTTGGGCATTCTCGGCGTCATCGTCCTGGTCGCGGTTCTCGTCGCGAATCCGTTCACGGCGTCGAGTACCGAAGTCGGCGCCTGTCTCAAGGGTGACGTCGACAACGCGGGCAGTGTCGAAAAGGCCGAATGCGGTCAGCCTGACGTGAATTTCAAGGTGGTCGGCAAACAGGACGGGAAGTCGGAAATCGGGCTCAAGCTCTCGGGCGGTTCGGAATGCGACGACTATCCGACCACCGACGCGTACTTCTTCCAGGGGAAGAAGGGAGCCAGCGACGGCACCCTGCTTTGCCTGGAAGATTTGAAGAACCCGGGCGAGCGGCCGCCGGTCGTCGGTGACTGCCTTCCCGCTGACGTGGTCAAGGCGAAGAAGCTCACGAAGGTGGACTGCGCCAACGCCGACTACAAGGTCCTCGCCATCGAGAAGAGCACGGCGTACCTCGTCGATGACAGCACGGTGTGCACCCAGGTGCCGTCGACCGACGAGAAGATCGCGTGGCAGCGGTCCGGTGGCGGGCTCCCTCAGTCGAGGGTGCTGTGCCTGGACAAGCTCAAGTCCTGACCGTCAGCGCAGGAGGCCGGTCTCTCGCAGGTGGTCGAAGATGATCTTGCCCATCGCGGAGAGCCGGTCTTCCTCGGCGTGCCCGAGCCAGGCGATCTCGTCGATTTCACTGCTGGCCGCGAGCGTTCCCGTGTACTCGGCGGTGTAGCAGGTCGTCCGGACCACGGTCCCCGACGCGTGCCCGTCCGCCTGTGCCTCGAAGACCCCGGCGGGCGCGATGCTCGTCGGGTCGATCTCGACGGTCAGTTCCTCGCGGATCTCGCGGACGAGCGTTTCCGTATCGGTTTCGCCGGGTTCACGCTTGCCGCCGGGCAGGTAGAACGCCGTTTTGCCGCGCGAGCGGGCGGTCAGGACCTGGCCGTCCCGTAGGTGAAGCCACGCGATTTTGTCGATCATGGTTCAGCTCAGCGCGGCGGCGGTCTCGGCGGTCGTGAGCACTTCGCCCAGCCGCGGGAACACCTTCGTGATCGCCGATTCGTGGGAGATCGCGGCGATCCCGGCCATCGCGTCCGACACCGCGACGGTCTCGTAGCCGTGGTCGATCGCGGCACGCAGGGTCGATTCGACGCCGTACTCCGTGGCGATCCCGCCGAGCACCAGCGTCTTCACGCCGAAGCCGCGCAGGAGTCCGTCGAGATCGGTGCGGTAGAACGCGCCCATCGTATGCTTGGTGATCAGGTGTTCACCGTCGCGAGGGGTGAGTTCGGCGACCAGTTCGCTGCCGGGTGGCTGCTCGTCGACGTCCGGCCGATGCGCCCGCACGTGGACGATCGGCGAACCGGCCGCGCTGAACGCGTCTCGCAGCAAGACGGCGTTCGAGACGACTTCAGTGCCTTCGAGGGGGACAGTCTCCAGCGCGACGATCCGCGTCTGCAGGTCGATCAGGACGAGCGCGGTCGTCGCCGGGTCGATCTTCGTCATGCGAGCGAGCCTAGTGTCCCTATGCTGCAAAGCATGGGGCAGCACAGGGAAGTGGTGATCACCGGCGGCGGGACGGGCATCGGCTACGCGGTCGCGGCGGCGTTCGCCGCGCAGGGTGAGCGGGTGACGATCACCGGCCGCCGCGAACAGGTCCTCATCGAGTCGGCCACGTTGCTCGGCGCGAATCGGTGCCGTTCGACGCGGCCGATCCGGACGCGGTGGAGCACGCGCTCGCGGAGTTGCCGGACCGCGTCGACGTCTTGGTCAACAACGCGGGCGGGAACACGGATTTCCAGGCCGGACCCGGCCGGGACCTGAAGTCGTTCGCCGCGAACTGGCAGGCCAACCTTGACGCGAACGTGTTCAGTGCCGTGCTGGTCACCCGTGCCCTGCGGGACCGGCTCGCCGACGGCGCGCGGATCGTCACCATCGGCTCGATCGCCGCCCATACGGGAGCCGGTTCCTACGGGGCGGCCAAGGCCGCGCTGGAGGCGTGGAACGTCGACGTGGCAAGGGAGTTCGGGCCGCGTGGGATCACCGCGAACATCATCGCGCCCGGTCTGGTCGGGGACACCGAGTTCTTCCACGGCAAGCTCAGCGACGAGCGCCGGGACTGGCTCGTCGGCACCACACTGACCAAACGCGCCGGTGAGCCCGAGGACGTCGCCGAAGTGGTGGCCTTCCTGGCGTGCCCTGGTGCGCGGCACGTCACCGGCCAGGTCGTCCACGTCAACGGCGGCGCGTACTTCGGGCGTTAGACACCAGGCGTGACGCGCAGCAGTTTGTCGTCCTTGCCTTCCGAGGTCGTGATGTAAAGAGAGCCGTCCGGTGCGCTTCGGACGGCGCGCAGCCTGCCGAACTTGTCGTCGAACTCCGGGGGCAGCGTCACTTCGGTGACCTTGCCCGTGTCGTCGAGGCGGAACAGCAACAGCTTCTGCCCTTTCAACGCCGTCACGGCGAGTGAGCCTTCGAGCGTGCCCCACTGCGATCCGGTGAGGAATTCGGCGCCGCAGATCGCCTCGGTGATCTCGCCGGTGGTCCACAGAGGACTGACGGCGTCCGGGAATCGCCGCGTGTCGGTCATCGGAACGCCTTCGTCGTAACTGGTTTCGGTACCGCCCTTGGACGGGTCCCAGCCGTAGTTCGCGCCCGCGCGTTCCAGGTTGACCTCGTCGTCGATGGCCGGCCCGTGCTCGGCGGTGAACACCTGCCCGGAACCCGGCCGGACCGTGACGCCCTGGACGTTGCGATGCCCGTAGGTGAACACACGTTGTTCGTTCGGGTTCGCCGAGGAGATGAAGGGGTTGTCCGGCAACGGGTTCCCGGTCTTCGCGTCGACGCGAAGCACCTTGCCGCCGAGACTCGTGCGGTCCTGCGGGAAGGCCGGGCGCGCCGTGTCGCCGGTGCCGACGAGCAGCGCGTCGTCCGCGGCCAGCGTCGGACGGCAGCCCGAATGCCTGCCGCTCGGGTTCACCGGCAGCCCGGTCAGCAGATCCTTGACCTTCGTGGCGCTCGCGCCGTCCTCCGAAAGCCGCCAGGTGACCAGCCGGATGTCGACGGCGTTGTCACCCTCCTTGTGGGTCTGGCACGTGATGAACTCGCGCGAAGTCGCGAAGTCCTTGCTGATCACCATCCCCATCAGGCCGCCCTCGCCGCGCACGTGGACGTCGGAGAAGTCGGCGGTGACGTCGTGTTTCACGCCGTTGTCGAGCAGGGTCAGCTTGCCAGGGCGCTGGGTGACGAGGATCTTCCCGTCCGGCAGGAAACCGACGTCCCAGCCGTGTTCGAGGCCGGCGGTCACCTGCTCGACCTTGAACTTCGTCACGGCGGGTTTCGAGGTGACCGGCGGCGCGCTCCGCACCGTTTCGCTCGCCGCCCCGGAACAGGCCGTGACCAGCAAGGACAGGGACGCGATCGCGACGACGGCGGTAGTGCGCATGGCATCAGCATGCCAGTGCGCTCAACCACCCGCGCGCACCAAACCGCTTTCGTAGGCGAACACCACGGCGTGGACTCTGTCGCGCAAAGACAGTTTCGCGAGGATGCGGCCGACGTGGGTCTTCACCGTCGTCTCCCCGATGTAGAGCTTCGCGGCGATTTCGGCGTTCGCCAGGCCACGCGCGATGAGCGTGAGGACGTCCTTCTCGCGTTCGGTGAGTTTCTCCAGCCGCGCGCTTTTCCCGGAGTCCCTGTCATCGGCCAGATAGCGGTCCAGCAGGCGTTTCGTGACCGAAGGCGAAACCATCGAATCGCCGCGAAGCACACCCCGGATCGCGACCAGGATCTCGTCGGCGGGGGCGTCCTTGACGAGGAACCCGCTGGCGCCCGCACGCAACGCGGCGTACGCGTACTCGTCGAGGTCGAAGGTGGTGATCATCAGGACCCGGGTGTGCGGTAGTGCCCCGCAGATCCGTTCGGTCGCCGCGACGCCGTCGAGAACGGGCATCCGGACGTCCATCAGGACCAGATCCGGCCGCAGTCTCCTGGCCGCTTCGATCGCTTCGGCGCCGTTGGTGGCTTCGCCCGCGACGGTCAGGTCCTCCTGACTCGTGACGATCATGCCCATCCCGACACGGATCAGTTCCTGGTCGTCGCAGATCAGCACCGTCGTGCTCATCCCGCCTCCACCACGAGGCTCGCGGCGACCCGGTAGCCGCCGTCGCGGGTCGGCCCGGTGTCGAGGGTGCCGTGGAACATCTCGACGCGCTGGGCCATCCCCGCCAGTCCCCGGCCCGACGATGGAAGGGGCGGCGCGGCCGGGCCGGAACCGCCGGTGTTCGTCACCTCGATCCGGACGTCCCGGCGGTGGCCTTCCCGGCCGAAATCGATTTCGACGGTTCCGCTCGCGTCGCCGGGCGCGTGTTTGATCATGTTCGTCAGTGCTTCCTGGACGATCCGGTACGCCTGGAGTGCGGCGCTGGGCGGCAGGCCCTCGGCGTCACCCGTGACTTGAAGGCCGACTTCGAGGCCGTTCGCGCTCACCTGCGTCACCAGGTCGCGAAGCTCCGCGACGGTCGGTTGCGGGCTTCGGGTCGCTTCGTCGGCGTGGAGGACTTCCAGCAGACGCCGAAGCTCGGCGAGGGCGTCGCGGCCCGCCTTGCCGATCGTGTCGAGGGTGCGGTCGACGGCTTCGGGATCCTGGTGGCGGATGAGTTTCGCGCCCTCCGCGTTGATCACGATGACACTCACGCTGTGCGCGAGGACGTCGTGCAGTTCCCGTGCGATGCGGGTGCGTTCCTCGGCGACGGCCGCCCTGGCGCGGGCGTCCTGTTCGGACACGGCCAGTTCCGCTCTCGCCTCTTCCTCTTTCGAAAGCCGTTGCCGCGCACGGAAGAACTCGCCGAGCGCCCAGGCGGCGACATGCAGCGGGATCGACGCGAAAATCGCCATCTCCGGACCCTGTTTGGTGGTCAGTCCCCAGGTGAGCCCCCATATGACGTCGAGTGCGACGATCGCGACGGCGATCAGCGTGGCGAACCGCCGGTTTCCCGCCCGAACCAGTGTGTAGAGCGCGACGGCCATCGCCAGCTCGCCGCGGCCTCGGTCGTAGGCCCAGAACTCCACGAGATACACCGCGGTCACCCCGGCGACGATCAGCACCGCGACGATCTCGGGATGACGCCGCCGCCAGGCAAGCGGGAGGAGGAAGAGGTACGGCACGAGCAGGATCACCTGAGGAACCGACGACGACCCTGACGGCGCGAGGAAGACGAACCACGCGTACAGGGGAAGGTCGGTCACCCATTGGTGGGTTTGGAGCCGGTCCAGCAGCTTGCGCACGAACCGAACGTAACCCCGCCCCGGCGCGGAGCGCGTCGTCCTGGAGTACTCCCGTGGTCCTCCCACAGGAGTACTGATCCGGCCACCGGAGCCGACGCGGAGCCACAAAAGCCGTTCCTAACGTCGAGAACATGTCGATCACCAGGGAATTCCTCCGCCATCCGATGCTGACCGGGGCCGTCGCGGCCAGTTCGCCGAAACTCGCCGAGGCCATGACGGCGGGCCTCGGCCTGGAGAGCGCCGGACTCGCCGTCGAACTGGGCCCCGGCACCGGTGTCTTCACCGACGCCGTCGCCAGGAGGCTGCCGCCGGACGCGCGGCTGGTCGCCGTCGAGATCAATCCCCGGCTCGCCCGCGAACTGCGGGCACGGCATCCGGACGTCGAGATCGTCGAAGGTTCCGCCGAGAACCTTGACGAATACGTGCGCGAGGCGGCCGACGTCGTGGTCTCCGGTCTGCCGTGGACGGTCATGCCAGCCGACCGTCAGGAGCGGATCCTCGACCAGGTCACGGAAATCCTGACCCCGAACGGGCGGTTCACGACGTTCGCCTACGCGCACGCCGCGTGGACACCGCCGGCCCGGCGGTTCGCGGCGGCACTGCGGGAGAGGTTTTCGGTGACGGGACGGACGCCGCTGATCTGGCCGAACCTGCCGCCCGCGTTCGTGCATCGCGCGGCACTGCCGGTCAGCGCGTCAGGATCTCCGCTGTCGCGGCGTCGGCGGGAAGGAACGTCTCCAGCTTCAGCTCGGACACCGTGACGTCGGCGGCCGTCGCGAACGTCGTGATGGCCGTGATCAGCCGCAGCTCACCGGCCGAAGTGGCCAGACGCATCGGGACGGCGAACCCGAGGTGGTCCGGGCCGGGCGGGCCGAGTGGCGGAACGTAACCTTCGAGTTCGGCCAGCAACGCGGTCAGTCGCTCGTCGGGTGCGTGCGCGATCTCCTGCGTCAGCCGTTCGAGGATGTGCCGCGCCCAATCGGCGAGGTTGCGTATGCGTGGCGCCATCCCCTCCGGATGGAGGGCGAGCCGCAGGGTGTTGACCGGCTCTTCGAGCAGTTCCGGCGCGACGTCCTCGAAGAGCAGGTCGAGTGCCTCGTTGTGGGCGACGAGAACGCCGTAGCGGTCCACCACGATCGCCGGATACGGCCGGTGCCCTTCGAGCAGCCGCCGCATCCCTTCGAGGACCGGTCGCAGGCTGGGGTCGTCCAGTGAGGTTTCCGGGAAACTGGCGGCGAAACCGGCCGCGAGCAGCAAACCGTTGCGTTCGCGGAGCGGCAGTTCGAGCGATTCGGCGACGCGCAGCACCAGGCCGCGGCCGGGGATCGACCGGCCGCCTTCCAGGAAACTCACATGCCGTTGGGTGGTTCCGGCCCGTAACGCCAGTTCCAGCTGGGACAACCGCCGCCGCTCGCGCCAGCCCTTGAGCGCGGGGCCGAATCCGGAAACCATGGTCGCCATCTTGGCCGAGACGCCGGTGGCGCCGCTATTCCCTCGAAGGAATTGAGGTGATTCCCCGGTGCGGAGATGCTCGTGGCATGAAATTCGGTCTGGTCGTCCCCACCTATCGGTCCATCCTCGACGCCGGGCGGACCGCCCCGGAAATGGTCGCCGTCGCGGTCGAAGCCGAACGCCTCGGCCTCGACTCGGTCTGGGTCGGCGACACCCTGGCGAAGGCACCCATCGATCCACTGACGTTGCTCGGCGCGTTCGCCGCCAGAACCGAACGGGTCACCCTCGGTACCGCCGCACTGCTTCCGTCACTACGGGATCCGGTCCTTTCCGCGAACGCGATTCTTTCACTCGATCTGATCAGCCAAGGCCGGATCACGCTCGGTGTCGGGGCGGGCTTCGCGGGCCGCAGCGAACCGGAGTTCGCCTTCACCCGCGTCCCGTGGGAGCGCCGTCGCGCCCGGCTCGACGACATCGTCGCGTTGTGGCGCCACGTGTGGAGCGGCAAGAGCGGCCCGTTCCACGGCGAGGTCCTGCACTACGACACTCTTCCGGAGTACCCGGAGCCGCACCGTCCCGGCGGCCCGCCGGTCTGGCTCGCCGCGTTCACGCCAGGCGCGCTGGAGCGAGCGGGACGGCTTTACGACGGCTGGCTGCCGTACCCGCCCGACGTCACCGACTACGTCGACGGCCTCGCGAAGATCCGCGAAACCGCCGTACGCCCGGTGACACCCGCGTTGTTCGCGACGGTGCTCATCGAGGACGACCCGGTTCGCGCGCGTGCGCGGCTGGAGGACTACGCACAGCGGAACTACGGTGTCCCGCTGGACTTCGTCGAGAAGATCCAAGTGCAGATCGCGGGCAGCCGCGAGGAGGTCGCCGCGAGACTTCGCGAATACACGGACGCGGGTGCCGAACACATCCTGATCCGCGTTGCCACGCAGGAACCGGCCGAGTTCGACGAGCAGCTTCCGAAGGTGGTCGAGGCCCTGCCGAGGTAATGGCGCGGCGAACTGTCGGTGTCCCCACGTAGGCTGGGACGGTGACAAACGCTCCATTGTCCGGACTCCTTCATTCCATCCTTCCCGATCCGGCCCTTCGCGGGGTCGTCGAGCGGGCCGGCGCCCCCTTGCTCGAACTGCAGGGCGCGATCGCGACCCGGCAGCTGGTCGCGGGCGCCCTCGCCGCGGACGAGGGCGCCGGCCGCCCCGTGCTCGCGGTGACCGCCACCGGCCGCGAGGCCGACGAGCTGACGGCGTCGCTCAAGTCGTTCCTCGGCGAAGGCGCCGTCGCCGACTTCCCGTCGTGGGAGACGCTGCCGCACGAGCGGCTGTCCCCGCGCGCGGACACCGTCGGGCGGCGGCTGGAGGTGCTGCACCGGCTCAAGACGGGTGCCGACGACCTGCGCGTCGTCGTCGCGACCGTACGCAGCCTCATCCAGCCGATGGCGCCAGGGCTCGGTTCGCTCGCGCCGATCGACCTGGTCGTCGGCGAGGAGCAGAGCTTCGAAGGGCTGCTCGAGCAGCTGGTCGAGCTGGCCTACACACGGGTGGACATGGTCGAGAAGCGCGGCGAGTTCGCCGTGCGTGGCGGCATCCTCGACCTGTTCGGCCCGACGGCGCAGCATCCGGTGCGGGTCGAGTTCTGGGGTGACGAGGTCAGCGAGATCCGCGCGTTCGCGGTGTCGGACCAGCGGTCGCTGCCGGGGGAAATTCAGCACGTCAGCGCGCCGCCGTGCCGTGAGCTGCTGCTCACCGAGGCGGTCCGCGCGAAGGCCGCCGAGCTGGCGACGACGTACGAGGCCGACGCGCAGCTCACCGAGATGCTCACCAAGCTGTCCGGCGGGATCCCCGTCGAAGGGATGGAAGCGCTCATCCCCGTGCTGTGCGAGGACGAGCTGGAGCTGCTCACCGACGCGATGCCCGAAGGCACGCACGTGCTGGTCGCCGATCCGGAGAAGATCCGCGCCCGCGCGGCCGATCTGGTCCGCACCGGGCAGGAGTTCCTCGAAGCGTCCTGGACCACGGCCGCGGCAGGTGGTCAGGCACCGATCGATCTCGGCGCGTCGGCCTACCGGGACCTCGCGGAGATCGCGAAGCACGCTCAGGAGACGAAGCGTTCCTGGTGGACACTGACGCAGCTGGCCAGCGACGATCCCGACGTCTACCGGGTCTCGGTCGAGGCCGCGCCGGCGTACCGGGGCGAAGTGGAGCGCGCGACGACCGACCTGCGCGCGCACACCGCCGCGGGCGGGACGGCCGTGCTCGTCGTCGCCGGGCACGGGACCGCGGCCCGCGCGGTCGAGCAGCTGTCGGCGGGCGACGTGCCCGCGTCGCTGGCGGAAGGGCTGACCGTCCCGCTCACGGCAGGCGTGGTGACGGTGACCTGCGGTGGTCTTTCGGACGGGTTCGTCTCGCCGGAACGCGCGCTGGTGGTGCTGTCCGAGTCGGATCTGACCGGCAGGGGCTCCGGCGCCGGAACGTCCACAAAGGACTTCAGTACCAAGATGCCGTCGAGGCGCCGCAACGCCGTCGACCCGCTCGCACTGAAGACGGGTGACTACGTGGTGCACGACCAGCACGGCATCGGGCGGTTCGTCGAGATGGTGCAGCGCACCGTCGCCGGTGCCACCCGCGAGTACCTGTTGCTGGAGTACGCCTCCTCCAAACGCGGGCATCCGGGGGACAGGCTGTTCGTGCCGACCGACCAGCTCGACGAGGTCTCCCGGTACGTCGGCGGCGAGCTGCCGACACTGAACAAACTCGGCGGATCCGACTGGAAGAACACCAAGGCCAAGGCGAAGAAGGCGGTCAAGGAGATCGCCGCGGAGCTGGTGCAGCTCTACGCCGCGCGGCAGGCGGCCCCCGGGCACGCGTTCGGCCAGGACACCCCGTGGCAGAGCGAACTCGAAGACGCCTTCCCGTTCACCGAGACCAACGACCAGCTCGCCGCGATCGACGAGGTCAAGGCGGATATGGAACGCGGCGTCCCGATGGACCGCGTCATCTGCGGCGACGTCGGTTACGGCAAGACCGAGATCGCGGTGCGCGCGGCGTTCAAGGCGGTGCAGGACGGCAAGCAGGTCGCGGTGCTGGTGCCGACGACGCTGCTGGCGCAGCAGCACCTCAACACCTTCACCGAACGGATGAGCTCGTTCCCGGTGAAGATCAGGGGTCTTTCGCGGTTCACGAACAAGAACGAGTCCGACGCGGTACTGGAGCAGCTGTCCTCCGGCGACGTCGACATCGTGATCGGCACACACCGGCTGTTGCAGACCGGGATCCGGTACAAGGACCTCGGCCTGGTGATCGTCGACGAGGAGCAGCGGTTCGGCGTCGAGCACAAGGAGCACATCAAGGCGCTCCGGACGCACGTCGACGTGCTGACGATGTCGGCGACGCCGATCCCGCGGACGCTGGAGATGTCGCTCGCCGGGATCCGCGAGATGTCCACGATCCTGACCCCGCCCGAGGACAGGCATCCGATCCTGACCTACGTCGGCGGCTACGACGACAAACAGGTCGGCGCCGCCATCCGGCGCGAACTGCTGCGCGACGGCCAGGTCTTTTACGTGCACAACAGGGTTTCCTCGATCGAGAAGGCCGCGAAACGCATTCGCGAGCTGGTGCCGGAGGCACGTGTCGTCACCGCGCACGGGCAGATGAACGAGGACAAACTCGAGAAGATCATCCAGGGTTTCTGGGAGAACGAGTACGACGTGCTCGTCTGCACCACGATCGTCGAGACCGGGCTGGACATCTCGAACGCCAACACGCTGCTGGTGGAACGTGGTGACCTGCTCGGGCTCGCGCAGCTGCACCAGTTGCGCGGCCGGGTCGGGCGTGGTCGCGAGCGCGGGTACGCGTACTTCCTGTATCCGCCGGAGTCGCCGCTCACCGAGACCGCGCACGACCGGCTCGCGACCATCGCGCAGAACACCGAACTCGGCGCGGGAATGGCCGTCGCGATGAAGGACCTGGAGATCCGCGGCGCGGGCAACATCCTCGGCGCGGAACAGTCCGGGCATATCGCGGGTGTCGGTTTCGATTTGTACGTGCGGCTCGTCGGCGAGGCCGTCGACGCGTTCCGGCGGCACGCGGGCGCGGACACGGCGGAGGACGAAGAACTCGCCGACGTCCGGGTCGACCTCCCGGTCGACGCGCATATCCCGCACGACTATGTCCCGGGCGAGCGGCTGCGGCTGGAGGCGTACCGCAAGATCGCGGCCGCGCCGGACCAGGCCGGGCTCGACGCGGTGCGCGAAGAACTCGTCGACCGCTACGGCCAGCCGCCCGCGGCCGTGCGGCGTCTGCTCGCGGTCGCCGCCTTCCGGCACACCTGCCGCGCGGCAGGCGTCACCGAGGTCGCCGTCCAGGGCAGCTCGATCCGGTTCGCGCCGTTGCCGCTGGCGGATTCGCAGATGGTGCGGCTGAAGCGCCTGTACCCCAAAGCTCTCTACAAGGCCGTGACGAACACGGTTTCCGTGCCGAAGCCGACCGAGGGCGCGGCCGGTGGCCGCATCGGCGCGCCGATGCTGCGGGACGAGGAACTGCTGGACTGGTGCGCGAAACTGCTGACGAACCTGATGAAGTCGCCGGCCCCCGTCGCGTGAAGTCAGGGGGATCACCGAGCTGGTCGCCGTCGTCCACTCGGTGATCTCCGACAACCCCGGGAGCTCGAAGGGCGGCTACCGGTCTCACCGAGACGAAATCGCTGCTGGAACGGGCTTTCCGAATGCGTCTCTGTCCGGCCTGGAGCCAGGGACACGTCGGCGTTTCCTGACCGGGCACCGCTGATTGCCGGATATCGGCGACGGCGCCGCTACGGCAAGCCGGTGGCTTTCACTTCGTTGACACGGGGTTTGTCCCGGCGACAAGGCGGCGATGTGTTCTCTCGCCGGAGCCGGTATGAGAGGGTAGGCGCTGTGATGCGGATCATGGGGCGCCGTCGTGCGCTGGTCGGGGTTCTTGCCGGTTCTCTCCTCCTCGCCGGCTGCAACGCCGGACCCGGGCAGGTCGGTGCGGCGGTGCTCATCGACGGCAAGTCCGTTTCGGTGGATCGCGTGCAGCAGCTGATCGACAAGGCGGTCCGTGAGCATCCGTACGGGCAACAGCTCGCCAAGGAACACAAGCTCGACTTGGTCGGCCGCGAGATCGTGCGCCAGGAGGTCCTCCACGAGCTCACGGAGCGCGCCGCCCAGCGTGAGGGTGTCCAGGTCGACGAGTCCCTCGTCGTGGCCGCGTTGCAGAAGGATCCGCTGGCGGCGCCGATGGGGGCCGTGCAGCAGGGAGACCTCGGGGCCAACGTCCAGCAGCTGGTGGCGCGCGTGCGGGATCACCGCGACTCCCTCGTCGACGCCGCGGTGCAGACCCAGCTCGCGATGAAGTACATCGGCAAGCTCGTCGTCACCGTCGATCACCTGGCGGTGTCCGCACCCGAGGGCGCCACGCCCAACCCGGCGGACCTGCGTGAGCAGGCGTTCGAGAAGGCCCGTCAGATCGCCGCGTCGCCGGACGCCGCCGCGAAGGCCGTGGCCCAGGAGGCGCAGGGCGACTCCCAGCGGGCGGGTCTCGGGGACAAGGCGGCCGCCGCGCAGTCGCCCGCGTTCGCGTCGACCGTCATGTTCGGCAGCCCGGTCAACACCGTCACGGCCTTCCAGCCGACGCCGGAACGGCCGGAGTGGCTCGTGGTCGCCGTGCGCGAGCGGGCAGCCGAGAAGCCGGTCTCCGTCGACCAGGAGGCACCGCCCACTGCTCAGCAGCTGGGCAAGGTCGGTATCCGGTTCCTGCAGCCGTACCTCGACCAGATCGACCTCACGGTGAATCCGCGCTACGGCGTGTGGGATGTTGTGGGCATGGACCTCGCGCCCAACGAATCCTCGAAGAAGGGCATCGTGCTGCCTGTGCACGGTGCCACCCCGCAGCAGAGGTGACCGCTGCCGTCGTCGTGATCGCCCGTGGGGCGACACTGCCCGCCGCGGCGCTCCCGATCTTGCGCGCCCGCGAAGCCGTCTACGCGGCTTCGGATATCGATCCCGTCGTTTTCGGCGTGCCCGCGTTCGGTGACGAGCAGGTGCGTGACGTCGTGCTCATCGCGGGTTCGCGGAATGAGCCGAAGGCCGCGTCGTTGATCAGGGCGGGCGCCCGGGTGCTCGAAGCATCGGTCCCGCCGCTGGTGGAGGCCGTCGAGGTGATGGATCGGCTCCGCTCGCCGGGCGGATGCCCGTGGGACGCCGTCCAGACACACGAGTCGCTGCGCCAGTACCTCGTCGAGGAGACCTACGAACTTCTCGACGCGATCGAAGAGAACGACCGCGCCGCACTGCGCGAGGAACTCGGCGACGTCCTGCTACAGGTCCTTTTCCACGCTCGCGTCGCCGCCGAGGATCCGGCCGACCCGTTCGGGATCGACGAGGTCGCGTCCGAACTGGTCGCGAAACTCGTCGGACGTCACCCACACGTATTCACCGACGCCCCACGTGTGGAGAGCGTCGACCATCAGAACCTCAAGTGGGAAGAGCTGAAGCAGGCGGAGAAACGCCGTCAGTCCCTTGTGGACGGCGTCGCGCTCGGTCAGCCCGCGGTGGCGCTGGCCGGGAAACTCGGGCAGCGCAGCGGCCGCGCCGGGATCCCGCTCGACTTGTTCCCCGAAGGTTCCGACGCGGCGGCCCAGCTGTTCCGGGTCGCCGCCACCGCCCGCCGGGCCGGACTCGATCCCGAAGACGCGCTTCGCGCCGTCGCGAAGCAGTTCGCTCGCGACATTCGCGAAGCCGAACAGGCCGCCCGCGACGCCGGACTCGAACCGACGACGCTCGAGGCCGACGGCTGGCGCAAGCTCTGGCCCAGCTAAATCGTCAGTACGAGTTTGCCGCGAACGCGTCCGGACTCGCTGAGTTCGTGGGCCGTCGCCGCCTCTTCGAGTGGCAGGACGCCGGCGACCGCAACCCGCGGTGAACCCGCGTCGGCCGATTTCGCGATTTCCGCCAGATCCGCTCCGGACGCGGTGACGTAGAACTCGGTGAAACGCAGGCCGAGTTCGTCCGCTTTCCGGGCGGACCTCCGTCCGATCCGGACCGTGCCCGACGATGTCCACCAGGGAACCGCTCGGTTTGAGCGTGTTCAGAGACCGGGGGCCGTAGTCGCCCGAGATCGGATCCAGCACGAGATCGACGTTCCGCGATTTCGCGAAATCGCTGGTCGTGTAGTCGATCAGTCCGTCCGCGCCGAGGTCGCGCAGGAACTCGTGCTTCGCTTCGCGGGCGGTCGCGATGACGTACGCACCGCGTGCCTTCGGGATCTGGACGGCGAGATGGCCGACCCCGCCCGCCGCGGCGTGAACGAGCACCCGGTGTCCTGGACCGACCGGGAAGAGCCGGGTCAGGGGCTGCCAAGCGGTCAGCGCCGCGATCGGGAGGGTCGCCGCGTGGACGTTCACCCCCGCGGCGTGGACACGCACGAGGACCTGACCCGGCCGGGAACGGGCTTCTCGGCTTCGACGATGCCGAGAACGTCGGGTCCGCCGAAGGTGAACTGCTTGATCATTCGCATGAAATGAGCATGTTGACCTGCGGTACCGGTTGGGAAGTAGGCACTTGAATGGTATCTAGGTACCTTATGGGTACCTTCGCTGAGCGGCGAATTTCGAAGAATGGGTCGCTGTGCACGGGCGCGACTGCCCGTCTCGCACGGTCATCGAAGTCCTTGCGAACAAATGGGCGCTGTATGTCCTCGGCGCGATCCGGCGGTATGAGCGGCCGATGCGGTTCAGCGAACTTCGCCGATTGCTCGACGGAATCACGCAGAAGATGTTCACACAGACGTTGCGCTCACTGGAACGGGACGGGCTGATCCGGCGGGACGTCTACCCGACCGTTCCGCCGAAGGTCGAGTACGGCCTCACTCCGCTCGGCGTCGACGTCGGGTGGCTGACGAACGCGGTAGCCGAATGGGCGGTCGAGAACGTCGACCAGATCTTCGCCGCGCGCGACGCCTACGACGAGAAAGCCATCGAAACGACGAAGCAGCTGTGACGCGGCACACAGCCGGGTGAGAACCGTTTGCACGATCCGGGCGTCTTGCCGGTTGTGAAGGGAACGGAACCGGACGAAGAGCAGCTCGTCCGCCGCACGGCCAAAGGCGACCGCGCGGCGTTCGAGGAGCTCTATCGCCGCACGTCGCCGTGGCTGGCCGTACGCCTGCGACGTCGCTGCGCCGACGAGCAGATCATCGCCGAGGTGATGCAGGAGACCTATCTCGCGGTATGGCGCGCGGCCGGCGCGTTCGCCGGTGCGGCCGTCGGCGGCAGCGCGGTGGGCTGGCTGTGGACGATCGCCGCGCGGCGGCTGGTCGACGCGTTCCGCCGCCGGGCTCACCACGCGCGGCCGCTGCCGGTCGCGGAAGCCGTCGTCGTGCCGGCGGCCGAGGAGGAGGCGCTGGCTGGAACCGTCGGCGACCACGTCGGTGACGCGCTGCGCCGTCTCGCTCCCGAACTACAGCAGGTCCTGCGGGCCATGGTCCTCGACGGGCTGACCGTCCGCGAGACCGCGGTCCTGCTCGGCCTGCCGGAAGGAACCGTCAAGACCCGCGCCAGGCGGGCTCGGATCGCGATGCGGGAGGCGCTGTCGTGAACAAGGAACACGTGTCCGAACCGCTCCTCGCCGGCTACGTCCGCGGTGATGACGGACTGGCGGGCGACGCGATTTGGGCGGTCGAAGCCCACCTGGAGTCGTGCGCGGAATGCCGGGGGAGGCTGGCCGTGCTCAGCGCGCCTTCGGTGACGACGCTGGTGGACGACGTCTGGGCCGGACTGGGCCCGAAACTGGCCGAAGCGGGGCAGGGGCCGATGCGGAGCCGGTGGGCGGGACGGCTGCACACCTGGGTGACGCCGGTGATGCTGCCGTGGCTGGTGATGATCGTCCTGATCCCGGCAGTCGGCTTGCTGCTGGACTGGTACGGGTTCACCAGCAGCGAGGACTACTCGTTCGTCCAGCTCTTCTCACCGGTGCTGCCGGTCCTCGGGGTCGCGGTGTCGTGGGCCAAGGGTCTCGATCCCGCGTACGAACTCGTCACTTCCACGCCGAGGGCCGGGCTCTACCTGCTGCTGCGCCGGACGACGGCGGTCCTCGCCGTCGTCTTGCCGATACAGGCCCTCTCAAGCTGGCTCGGCGGTGACGGATTCGGGCTCGGTCTCCTGCCGAGCCTGGCCTTCACCACCGGGACGCTCGCGCTCGGCGGGCTGATCGGGGTGGTGCGGGCGGCCTACGTCCTCACCGGGGTCTGGGTGGCGGTGATCTTGGCACCCGCGGTGGCCGCGGAAGGGCATGCCACCGCGCTCGAACCCCGGCTGCTTCCGGTGTGGGGCGCGATTTTCGCGCTCACCACGGTCGTTGTGGTGCTCCGGCGGAGTGTCTTCGGCCTGTTCACCGGATCCGAACGATAAAACGAAGGGGAGAACATGATGCGTGCTGTCGGGGCCGCGGAGGTCGCACCGACGACCTACGCGTGGCAGATCAAGGCGGAGGGGCTGAAGGTCCGGGTCGGCAAACGCAAGTTCGCCGTGAACGGGCTCGACCTGGAACTGGGCGCGGGGGTGCACGGTCTGCTCGGCCCGAACGGGGCGGGGAAGACCACGCTGATCCGGGCACTGGCGACAGTGCTCCGGCCGGCGGAAGGAGGGCTGGCGCTGCTCGGTGAATCCGTCGGGGGGTTCACCGATCAGCGCCGCCTGCGCCGCCGGATCGGCTATCTGCCGCAGAATTTCGGTTTCTACAAGCGGTTCACCGTCCGCGAATTCGTCGAATACATCGCCTGGCTCAAGGAGATGTCCAGAGAGGACATTCCAGGCGCCGTGCAGCGGTCGATCGAGCGGGTCGGCCTCGCCGACCGCGCCGACGACAAGATGAAGACGTTGTCGGGCGGAATGGTGCGACGGGTCGGGATCGCGCAGGCGATCGTGAACGATCCGGACGTCCTCCTGCTGGACGAGCCGACCGCCGGACTCGACCCCGCGCAGCGCGTACGGTTCCGTGACCTCATGCAGGAACTGGGCCGGGAGGCCTGCGTCGTCGTCTCGACGCATCTCGTCGAGGACGTCGCGACAGCCTGCACCGACGTCATCCTGTTCGAGAACGGGAAGCTCGTCTTCCAGGGCGCGCCGGACGAACTGGCCGCGGCCGGGAGCGAGGAGTACGTCGGCGACAGCCCGATCGAGCGCGGCTACTCGGCGCTGCTGGGGCACGAGCCGGGAAGGGGGAACTGGTGAACACGCGTGTCCTGCGGACCGAACTCCGCCGTTCCATCGCCCCTTGGGCCACGCTCGCGATCCTCGTCGTCGCGTTCGGGTTCCTGTTTTCGTTCAGCGGGCCGTGGTCGAGGGAACCACTCGCCTGGGACGAGAACTGGGTGCTCGCCGCGGAGTGGAGCCGGTTCCTGCTGGTGTTCCTGTGGCCGATCGCGATCGGCGCCGGTGCCATCCAAGGCATGCGGGACAGCCGGTCCGGCATGGTCGAACTCCTGACCACGATGCCGCGGCCCGGCAGGCACCGGGCCGCGAAACTCGCCGGTGCGCTGGGTGGCCTGCTGGTGCTGGGCTATCTGCTGATCTTCGCCGTCGGTGCGATACAAGTGCTCTTCAACGGCCCGTTCTTCACCTTCAGCTGGCTGCCGATCGTCGTGGTCGGCGCGCTCGCGATGCTCGCGGGTGCCTGGATCGGGCTGGGGATCGGCCGGTTGCTTCCGCATCCGCTGACCGCTCCCGCGGTGGCCGTCGTCGCTCTCGTGACCGTGCTCGTGTTCCAGATCGCCGGGTCGGAGGGCAGCGTGCTTATCGCCGCGCTCCCCTCCCGGGTTTCTTTGCTCTCTCCCGCGATGGACGTGATGAACGATCCGTTCAAAACCACCGCGGGCCGGATGGATCTCGGGCAGGGGGTCTGGCTCGCCGGGCTGGCCGCGACCGGATTCCTCTTGCTGGCGGCCCGCTCCCTGCGAGCGAAGGCACTCGCCGTCGTCCCCGTGCTGGTGGCGACCGCGATCGCGGTGCCGATCCTGCCCGCGACCTTCGCCGAGGCCAAGGCCGTCGACCCGCGCGCGACGGAGATGGTCTGTGACGGCCCGGTCTGCGTCCCCCGCATGCTGGAGTCCGAACTCGCCCGTGTCGCCGCGCCCGGCAAGAAAGCGTTGCGGCTCTTGGGAACACTGCCGGACGCGCCGGTCAAGGTCGCGGTGATGGATCGGCGGGTGTCCTATGACGAGGTGCCGCCGCGTGCCGCCGACACCGTCTTCGTCGACCTGCTGGATTGGTCGCTCCGCTCGACCATCAAAACGAACGACGCGACGTGGGCACTGCTCGCCGGGGCCGGCACGCCGAGCTGTTTCACCCTCCATAGCGGCAACGTGGACTACTTGGACGACCTCGCCGCGCGGTCGATCACGGCGAGCTGGTTCCTCGGTGAGTGGAAGATGCCGGAGGGGGGTCTGCTGAGCGCGGAGAAGAAGGCCGGGGTCGTCCAGAAGTGGGAGACCTTCCGGGCACTACCGCCCGACGTGCAGCGCTCGCGGATCATCGCGCTGCGGCAGGCGGGCCTGACCTGCCATGGCAACCAGCTCGACATCCTGCTCGGCGGCGCCCGATGAGGTGGGCGGTGCTGTACGCGCGCTCACGCGCCATGCCCGCGTCGTTCGCGGCGCTGGTGGTGAGCATGGCCGCGCTGTGGTTCCTGGCGCGGGACCGCTGGTCGCAGGTCCCGGTCACCTTGACGCTCACGGTGGCGGTCGCGGTGCTGGCCATCGGCCTGAGCGGGCAGGACGCCGACCTCGACCGGTCCGCCGCGATCCGGTGGCTGCCCCGTCGTGGCCTGCATTTGCTGCTGATCGGCGGCCTCGGCGTCGGTGCCGTGCTCCTGCCGCGGCTATGGGAGGAACAGCGGGTTCCGGTGGAGATCATCGTGCGGAACACGGCCGGATTGGCCGGTCTCGCCGGGATCGCCGCGGTGTTGTTCGGCGGGGCTTTCGGGTGGACGTTGCCGCTGGTCGCGCTCGTGGTCGCCTTCGTGGTCAAGGTCGCGTCGTCGGATACGGACACCGTGGGCCTGGTGGTGACTTGGCTCTTCCAGCCCGCCGACGTGGCCGCGGCCACCTGGGCCGCCGTGGTGTTGGCCGTGGCCGGCTTCGGGACCTACGCGGCCTTCGGTGCCCGTCGCTGACCTGGGAGCGCGGGAATGTCATGAGGGGTCCCCATAGGACGAAAAGTGTCCTATGGGGACCTTGGGTTCACGGGGTCGTTGCAACACCGATTGTGGTCGGAGGTTGTGGTGGCGGGTCGTGTGCCGTTGGGGCGGGATGTGCGGGTGCGGTTCTG